>JBEIGR010000387.1:0-5667 GCA_040381795.1 Verrucomicrobiaceae bacterium
CCATAAAGTGTTCGAGCGTTGGGCATCAAAATTGACGGTTTTGGTGGAAGCCCTGCCGCCCTCGCGGGCGGCACGCAAATTGGTTTATGTCGGTTCAGTGAAGATGTTCGATAGGCGGAAAAGGTTGATGGGCGCGGTTATGCCGCCGCGCCCTGTCATGTAAATGTTTATTTCTGCGCCGCCTAGATGACCAGGCACCCCGAAATCTTCCCTGCTTCCGCGAGCTGGCCCCACATTGCGAAATCCTAGAGGACACCATCATCCCAGCGGACCTCAAAACCCGTTTCCCAAGCCGCCCCAAAGTCACGCCGTCAGGGTCTAAACCGTGAGAAAACCGGTCGAAAGAGGCCGTTTTCGGCGAAAATGGCCCCTCAAGCCTCGAATTCGAGGCTTAGAGCTGCAAGCTTGGAGCAAAAAGCTCCGAATTCCGAGCCATCCGCTATGATCCCGGAGCAAAAAACTGCGAACTCGGCGCTCAACGCTCCGGCTTCGAGGCTCCGAACTCCGGCCAGCGCGGATAGCCGCTGATGTGGACGTTATCTCCCATCGGCATGACTTTGGTGTGATCTAGCTCTACGGAGGCGGGAAGGGCCGTGCCTGCGAGGGAAGGCCGGCCGCCACCACAGAGCAGGGGAGCGATGTACCAGTGAACCTCATCGACGAGTTGTTCGCGGAAGGCATGGCCCAAAATGATGCCGCCGCCCTCGATGAGCACAGTGACAACGCCGCGCTCGCTGAGATTAAGGAGCACATCACGCAGTTCCATACCTTGCATCAGGAGCGTGCGTTCTTTGTAGGCATCAGAGAGCAAGTGGCAGTCCGCTGGAATGTCTCCGCTGCGAGTGAGGATGACACGCCAGGGCTGCTCCTTGCCCGTCGCGGCGCAGCCATCACGGAGGGTGAGGCGCGGATTATCCTTCCGCACCGTTTCCGCTCCCACGATGATGGCATCTGCCCGCAGGCGCAGGCGGCGGCCATGGATGCGAGCGGCATTGCTGGTGAGCCACTGGCTTTCACCTGCGGGACGAGTGATGCGGCCGTCGAGGCTTTGCCCGGCCTTGGCAATGACATAGGGCAGGCCAGTGGTGATCCATTTGGTGAAGGGGCGAATCAGATTACGGCACTCTTCGAGGAGCGTGCCGACTTTTACGCCGATGCCGGCGAGCACGAAAATGTGCCGCGCCCGCTGGTGATGCGCGGGATTGGGATCATCAGCTCCATAGACCACGCGGCGGATACCGGCGGCTTGGATGGCCTCCGTGCAGGGGCCGGTGCGGCCATGGGTGCAGCAGGGCTCCAGCGTGACGTAAATAGTGGAGCCGGGCAGCAGCTTGGGGAAATTCGTCTTCGCATCCTTGATGGCTTCCACCTCGGCATGTGGGCCGCCTGCTTTGGCATGATAGCCCTGCCCGATCACACGGTCCTGAGCCACGATCACGGCTCCGACGGGCGGATTCGGGCTGGTGAGGCCGATGCCACGCTTGGCTTGGTCAATAGCCAGGTGCATCCAGCGGGCGTCGGGGTCGATTCGGTCGGAGAGAGCCATTGGGAGCGGGCTTTTTACTCAGGTTCAGGCCTTCCTGCCAAGAGATGATTGTATATTTACCGACAAACTTGCCTCGGAGGTGGCCAGCGGCGAGGTTTCCAGCCTCCGCGTGATGAAACTCTCCGAAAAGGCCTCCCTCTACCGCGAACTGGCAAAGCTGGTGGGTGCCTCCTTTCACCTCGATCGCTCGCTGGAACTGCTGCTCGGTCAGCAGCCCTCCCACGCCCGCCGGACGTGGCTGCTAGGTTTGCAGAAAGGTCTCGCCGCTGGTCAAAGCGTGGCGGAGGCGGTGCAGGAGCACAACGCGGCCTTTTCCGATGGTCTCGAAATCACGCTGATCTCCGCCGGTGAACGCAGCGGCAGGCTGGCGGATGGCTTTGGGCACCTGGCTCGGTATTTCGAGGCCTGGGAGCTTGGCCTTCGGCAAATGCGCTCCGCCATGCTGTATCCGCTGGTGCTCGCTCACTTCGCCGTGGCCTTGCCGGAGCTACCCGCCATCGTCCTCTCGGAGATGCAGGGAGGTGAGGATCATCCCGTGCGCCGTCTGGTGCTCACGCTGCTGCTGCTCTGGCTCGCCATCCTGCTGCTCGTCATGGGCTGGCGCTGGCTTTCGCGCAAAGGCATCGAATCCGCCGAGGTGGAGACCTGGCTGTGGCACATCCCGGTGATCGGCAGCGTGCGGCGGCATTGGGCGCTGGCCCGTTTTGCGCAGGTCTTTCATGCCTGCCTGCTCGCCGGCATGCGCATGACTGAATGCATGCGACTCTCCGGCGAGGCCGCCCATAGCGGCGTGCTGCGCCAAGCCGCCGAAGAGGCCGCCAAAAAAATCGCCCAGGGAGAAATGATCGCCGGGGCCATGGCGGACGTGCATGGCTTTCCCATTTCCTTCGTCCACAGCATCGCCACCGCCGAAGAGGCCGGCACGCTCGACCGCGAGATGAATTCCTGGGCCGCCGCCGAGATGATCGAGGCGCAGGAGTCCCTCCAAGTCGCCAGCTCCTGGCTGCCCAAGATTTTCTATGCTGGTGTGGTGCTCTATGTGGCCTACCGCATCCTCAGCATGGCCTTCGGCTACTACGGCGAAATCGGCCGACAGCTCGAGGCGCTGTGAGGCTGGCCTGCATTGCTGTGAAGAACCCTGGCATAGGTCCGTAGAATGTAGCCATGGAGAAGATGTACCCGTTGACCACGACAGCATGACACCTTTAGGAAGTCTTATTCTTGTTAGCGTCGAGGAAGCCGCTGCCTGATCCAATCTACACCCACCCAACCTACCAACACCATGTCTCAAACAGTTGCCTTTGTCGGAGTCGGAAAAATGGGGGCTAATATGGCCCGCCGCCTCAAGGAATGCGGATACAGCGTCACCGCCGTGCTCGATGTGAATGCTCCAGCCGCTGCGGAACTTGCTGCCGAGCTGGGTTGCAAAGCCTGCACGAAGCTGTCTGAGGTCACCGCCGCTGCCGATGTGATCTTCACGGTCATCACCAACGATTCCGCCATGCGTTCCATCTACTTCGGGGCAGGGGATAACCTTCTCACCGGAGCCGCTGGCAAGATCTTCATCAACTGCGCCACGCTTTCCCCGGCCATGTTCCGCGAAGTGTATGACGCCGCGAAGAAAGCCGGGGCCGATAGCCTAGAGGCCTGCATGGCCTCCAGCATCAGCCATGCCCGCGAGGGCAAGCTCTACCTCATGCTCGGCGGTGACGAATCTGTTTACGAGAAGGTGAAGGCCATGATCGAGCAGATGAGCGTGAATCGCCGCTTCATCGGCGGCCCCGGCAGCGCCGCAGAGGTCAAAGCCCTCGTGAACATGGTGATGAACATCAACACCGCCGGTCTCGCGGAAGGTCTCGGCCTCGCTGCGGCTCTCGGCCATGATTTGAGCCTCATCCGCGAGGTCTTCAGCCAGACGGGGGCAAACTCCCGCGTGCTCGAAACCGATGCGGGCGACATGGTGGCCCGCGAGCACGATTGCTGGTTCTCCGCCGAGCATGCGGCCAAGGATAGCGGCATCGCCGCCGGAGTCGCTGAGAGCGTCGGGCTGAATCTCCCGCTGAATGCCGCCACCAAGGCCCAATACGACAAGATGGTGACTCTGGGCCTCGGTGGCCTCGATAAGAGCGGCATCGCCGAGCTGACCTTCAAAGGTCGGCATGCCTAAACCGGCCTGATTCATGAAAAAGCCGCCTTGAGCATGCTCAAGGCGGCTTTTCCGTTTTGGGGAAGGTTTTAAATGGAACGGGAGCGGCGGCGCATCAGCAGCATGAAGGCTGCGGAGCCGATCAAAAGAGCACCGGCAGGTTCAGGCACCGGAAGAAGGAAATTTTCAGTCGTGAAGTTTGCCACAGCGGCTCCGAGGGTGGCTCCATCGCTGTTATCGGACTGCCAGTGGATACCGCCATAGATTCGGCTCATACCAGCCTCCGCAGCAGCCTCGCTGAAGCTGTTGAAGGAGCGGGTGTAACCCACCGGCAGGAAGGGAGATTCGGAATCGGCGGTGAAGGAGATATTGTCCGTGCCAAAGAAATCGGCCAGCACGGTGGCTCCCGCCATGGAGAAGGCACTGTGCCCACTGGTGTAGGAACCGAAGGACGGCGTGGGGATGAGAGGCGTCCAGGCGGCATCCACAAGGGTGTCTGGATTTCCATCGGTATCGGCGGTGTTGATGGCCAGCATCGGGCGCCAGCTATCGAAATACACCTTGGCTTCCCAGGTCGCGATTCCCGTATCGGCTTCAGCGAGATTCAGCAGGGCAAATAGGCGTGCGTTTTGCTCCACATTCAGGCCGGCGGCGGCGGAGATACTCTGGGCAATGCGATTCCAGTGGCCGGGAGGGGAGGCGGTGCCCGGACCGTCCACCCAGAAATAGGCGATCACCGTCTGGTCGGCGGTGCGGGTAGAGCTAGTGCTGCTGCCAATGCTTTTGACTTGGTTGAACTCGGCGGTGTAAGCGGGGCTATTGACCCAGTTTTGATAATCCGTGGCCGTCGTGCCGGTGAGGCCGGCAGGTCCACCTGGGCGGAACTGGTTGCTTGTATTCAGGGTGAAAGGAGTGACGCCGCCCCAGTGGGACTTTAAGAAGGTGCCAGTGCTAGCTCCCCAGGCTCCTGGATTGGTGCCTGCCTGCCAACGGCCGACGGTGCCAAAGGGTTGTGAACTATAGGAGGAGGAAGCATTCCAGCCATCGCTAGCGCGTGATGTGGTCATGGCGAGGGCGGCCGCTGCCCCTACTTCCATTCCCCGGGTCTTCGCATCACTACTGGCGATGCCGGACATCTGTGTGTTGTAGAGGTTGGAAAAGTTCGCCAGGTAGGGATTTCCTACTCCGTAAAGGTCGGTATAGACGGAGGTGAGCGTGTTGTAGGCGGCGGTGGCGGCCGCCGCGTTCATATCGATGCCGATCCCAGCCGTCGTGGGGTCAAAATAGCCGTTGTAGGCCTGGTAGTTGCGATTCACCGAGTTCACCGCGTCAAACATGGCCCCACCCAGCATGCCCATCGTGCGGGAGTTCACCGGTGGCGTGGCTGAACTGGCCTCCGCCGCAAAGGTCTGTCGCATCTGTGTATTCCAATCGGTGATGACATCTGCCCGTGTGGTGAACGGCAGGGCGAATGCGGAGAGGAGGATGGTTGAGCGTTTCCAGTTCATGGTCGGATCGGTGAGTTATCAGCAAAACTAAATTAGTATGTAAAAACCATATAATCAATAATAAAATATAATTTTCATCCGAAATAGATAAGGTCAGCCTCCATCCGACTCACTCATGCCGGCAGGATGTAACCAGTCTGGTGAATGCCCTTGAAGCCTTCTCGATCCGCCCCAGCCTGCCCGCCTCATGTCTGACCTCCGCATCCTCGAACCTAGCACCCTCTGGAACTGCTTTGCCGATCTAAATGCCGTGCCGCGGCCGTCGAAGCGGGAAGATCGCGTGGTGGCCTTTGTGTGTGGTTTTGCCGAGCAGCATGGCCTGACCTCGGTGCTCGATAGCGCTGGCAATGTCATCGTGACGAAGCCAGCGACGCCGGATCGGCAGGGAAGGCCTGCGGTCATCCTTCAGGCGCACCTCGACATGGTCCACAAGGCAGCGGATGGGCTGAAATTCGACTTCGACACGC
>JBEIGR010000388.1:0-5651 GCA_040381795.1 Verrucomicrobiaceae bacterium
CGAGCCAGCCGACCGAGCTTCACCACCCGCTCCGGCTTTCCCTGATCCAGCAAACGAGCCACCCAGGCATGCCGCTCATCAAAGTAGAGCGCATTGCAGGCCCGCTGAAACGCCCGCAAGGCCGGACCAAGCTCACGAATCAAGCTCACCGTGCCTTCATCCAAGGCAAACGCCTCCGGAGAGAGTACCCATTCCTTCTCCGCAAAGAAGCCCTGCGCCGGAAACGCGGCACGCAGTTGGGAAATGGCATTAGCAGCACTCATGAGTCCGCTGTCCATGCCGGAACTTCGCCTGATGGGAAGTGAAAAAAATCTCCGCGTGACTCCGGCGCTGCCGTGCCCATGCATGCGACCCCATGTCCATCACCACCCGCAAAGGCGACGACGGCTCGACCGACCTTCTCTTCGGCGTCCGCGCCGCGAAATCCCATCCCCGCATCCACGCCCTCGGCAGCGTGGATGAATTAAACGCCGCCCTCGGCCCGCTGCGCATCACCGCCACGAAGGAGGAGACGCGTGAATTCCTCCCGCAGGTGCAGCGTTGGCTCATCAGTCTCATGGGCGAGCTAGCCACCCCGCCGGGGCTGGAGGCCAAATATGCCGCCACGCACAAAGATCTCATCTCCGCCGAGCAGCTAGCCATTCTCGACACCCTCGCCGCGAAGCTGGAGGCCTCCGGGGCGCTTCAGTTCAAAGGCTGGGCTCTTCCCGGTGAGGCCGGTGTGATGAGCGGTGCCCATGCCGATCTCGCACGCGTGGCCTGTCGCCGCGCCGAGCGCAGCGTGATCGACCTCCATGACACCCCCGAAGCCGTGCCAAACCGCGAAATCGCCCGCTTTTTGAACCGCCTCTCCGATGTGCTCTGGCTGCTGGCCCGATGGGAGGAGCGGGCGGCTTGATCGAGACTCTGCGACGGTTCTGAACCTACCTTTGGCTTGCCGATTATGAAGGCGACCCGTAGCGTAAGGGCTCCACGCCCATTTTCTGACCTCTCATGCTCATTCAATCGAAAGCCTTCGCCCGCGCCGGCCTCGTCGGAAATCCCTCCGATGGCTACTACGGCAAGACGATCTCCTTCATCATCCGTAATTTCCACGCGGAAGTCACCCTCTACGAAACGCCGGAACTCCGCATCGAGCCAGCGGATCGTGATCTGAGCGTCTTCGGCAGCATCGAGGAGCTCGTGCGCACGGTGCGGCAGTTTGGCTACTACGGCGGCATGCGCCTGCTCAAAGCCTGCGTGAAGCGTTTCTTCGAATACTGCACCAAGCATGGCATCGACCTCCATGGCCGGAATTTCACCCTCCGCTACTCCAGCAATGTGCCACCGCAGGTAGGCATGGCCGGCAGCAGCGCCATCATCACCGCCTGCTGGCGGGCTTTGATGGAGTTTTACCGCGTCGAAATCCCGAAGCACCTCGTGCCCAGCCTCGTTCTCAGCGTGGAAAATGACGAACTCGGCATCCCCGCCGGCCTCCAAGACCGCGTCATCCAGACCTACGAGGGCGTCGTCTTCATGGACTTCAACCGCGCCAGTGTGGAAAAGCTCGGCTACGGCATCTACGAGGAGATCGATCCCGCCTTGCTCCCTCCCGTGTACGTCGCTTACACCACCCAGCTCAGTGAAGGCACGGAAGTCTTTCACAACGACATCCGCGGCCGCTGGAACCGCGGTGAACGCGAAGTCGTCAGCGCCATGTATCAATGGGCCGGGCTGGCTCATCGGGTGAAGGACATGATCCTCGAAGGCCGCGGCCGCGAGATCGGCCCGCTGCTCAATGAGAACTTCGATCTTCGCCGCCGCCTCTACAAAATCAGCCAGGGAAACATCGACATGGTCGAGGCCGCCCGCGAAGTGGGAGCCAGCGCCAAATTCACCGGCTCCGGCGGTGCCATCGTCGGCACCTATGAAGATGACGCCATGTTTGAGAAGCTACGCGCCGTCCTCGAACCCATGAAAGTGGCCGTCATCAAGCCGCAGATCCTGCTAGAAGGATAAGCTCAAGGCTTTGGCAGATCGCCGATGCGCTGCATGACCTCATCGGCGAGGGCTTGGTAGAGTTCCTTGCCCGTCTTGCCATAACTAGGCAGATCAGGCCGCCAAAGATCCCCCACCGAAAGCGTCACATGGGAGGGGCGTGGAAAGCAGGCCCCACGCGGAAAGCACTCACGACTGCCAAAGATGCGCATGGGCAGCACCGGCACCTCCGACTTCGCAATGAATAGGCCTACACCCGCCTCGGCAGGCATGAGATTGTCATCGGGGCTGCGTGTGCCCTCCGGGAAGATGAGAACCTTCTTCCCTTCCTTCAGCAGGCGGATGGTGAGCTTCAAAGACGAGGCATCCGGCTTATCACGATCAATCGGGATGGCCTGCCAGCGGCGCAGGATCCAGCCAGCCACCGGATGATTGAAAAGCGTCTTCCGGGCGAAGTAATGGATCGGCTCATCGAAGGTCTGACCTACGAACGGTGGGTCAACGAAGCTGGCATGGTTGCAGGCGATGAGAGCCGGGCCGTCAATGCGCAGCTTCTCCGCGCCGATGATGCGAAAATCGGCCAATCCATGCGCTAGCTCGCTGAAGATGTGCCATCCAAGCTTATAAACAGGGTCCATTCGGGAGAAAGAGAGGGCGGAGGCTAGCGAGTCTCCACAAAAACACAAACGGTGGCTACTTCTTCAAGGTCAGCGTCACGCGGCGCACCTCGGCCACGGTCTTGCCGGGGATGTCGAGGGCCTTCAGCGTGAGCAGACCACGTCCGGCAGCCAACTTCATCGTGCCGAGACTCAGCGTTTTGAAGTCGCGCATGTAGCTCTCGCCGCCGCGTGAGGCACGGTCCTGATCATCCAGCAGACGCGGATACCAGCCTGGAGTGACTTTGCCGGTCGATTTCGAGTCGCCGAGGCTCAGTTCGATGGTGGAACCCGCATCAGTATCGGGGCAGACGTAATCGATGGTCACATCGAAATCTCCTGCGGTATGCACATCGATATCCCAGGTCATGAAATCGTCTTTCGTGGTCCAGTTCACGAAATAAGAGCAGTTCGGCGCACCCGAACTGCGCTTCACACCGCCATGCGGCAAGCCATCGCGAGCTGGAAGCATCGTGATGGGGAATTCCGCATAGCCCACGGGATAGGGCCGATCATCTTGAGGCTTCACCGCGCCCTTGCCCTTCTTTTTGCCGTCCGTGGGAACATAAGAGCGACCAAAAACCTCCTGATGCCATTTGGAACCTGCGACGGTCAGTTGGGCGGCGACATCGGCTTTCTCGGCAGCGATGTTCTTCGTCTGATTCGGATCAGCCACCATGTCAAAGAGGCCTCCAGCAGCATCGAGGCGGTATTGCTGGCTTCGCACGCTGAGACGGCCGTTGAAGAAGTTCATCAGCTTGCGGTGGGTAGCTTCCCATTTGGCCCCAAGAAGCAATGAATCAAAGCTGATGCCATCCAGCGGCTTCGTGCTCACCGGTTTCACGCCAGCGAGAGCGGTGAGCGTGGGCATCAAATCAATCGCTCCGCTGATGTGCGGCACCGTGAGGCTTTCTTTGACCTTACCCGGCCAGCGCAGGTAGCACACGCTGCGCACGCCGCCCTCGTCGGTGACGCCTTTCTTGCCTTTCATGCCGCCATTCCAGCGCGTCGTGTTCGGTCCGTTGTCGCTGAAATAGACCACGATGGTGTTTTCGGCGATTTGAAGTTCGTCGAGTTTCGTGAGCACGCGGCCCACGTTCTCGTCGATGTTGTCCATCATCGCCAAAACCGTGCGGGTCACATTGATGTCCTCCTTTTCGCCATCGTGGCCTCGCTGCGTCACTGGCGAGTCCTTGAATTTGTTCCAATGCTTGTCCGGCACGCTGAAGGGCGAATGCGGCGTGGTGAGCGGGATGTAGCAGAAGAAGGGCTTCTCGCGGTTCTTCTCGATGAACTCCACCGCCCGCCCCACCAGCACATCGACAATGAAACCCTTGGCACGGAACATTTTGCCATTCTCCTCCAGCGGCGGGTCAAAATACTCGCCCCAATGCCCGCTGGTGTAGCCGACATACTCCTCGAAGCCGCGAGCATTCGGATGGTAGGGCCACTGGCTGCCGTTGTGCCATTTGCCAAAGGCACCCGTCTTGTAGCCAGCCGCCTTGAAACTATCCGCGATGGTCTTTTCATCCGTGTTGAGCCTCTCAAGACCTTCTGAAACGCTGATCACACCGCCGCGAGAATGGTAGCGCCCCGTGAGGAACTCCGCCCGCGTCGGTGCACATACCGGGCACACGAAAAAGCGGTCAAAGCTCGCTCCGCCCTTCGCCAGTTTGTCGATGTTCGGGGTCTGAAGATTCGTGTTCCCATTGATCGAGTAGTCTCCCCAGCCCGAGTCATCGGCGAGAAGGACGATGACATTCGGCGGAGCCGCATGCAGCAGCGTGGCAAGGCAGAGAAACAGAGCGATACGGATCATGGCCGCGCACTAACGAAGCCCAGCACATCTAGTTATCATCCCTCATCTCCCGCGCAGCACGAGCCGCAGGCGATGTAGCACTCATCGCAGATCCATTCCTCACCCAGCAGCCACGCCTCCGGCTTCCCGCAGCGATCACAGGCAGCTTGAGGTTGCTCCACCGCAGGCGCGGCGGCATAGGCGGGTGTTTCGTCCATGCATCACCTTCTCCTCGCCCTCCTTCTTGCGCAATCCGCCCTCGCGCAAAATTCCGATCCCTTCCCCACCCCGCCGAATGTGAAAGGCCTCCAGGTGCAAATGGTCGATGATGCCCTGAAGCTCGGCATCCACCACGCCGGCGTGAACATCAATCTCACCGCGCTCTACACCGCCAAATCCAAGCCGGAGAAAGGCGAGTTCGTCTGGAACGAATCCTACCTCAAGTCTCTCGATCGACAGATCAAGCCGCTCTCCGATACCGGCATCCTCGTCTATCTCATCGTGCTGACTTACCCTTCAAAGAATCCCGCGATTGATGCCGTCACGCTGCATCCCGGCCATCGCAAAGATTACAAATTCAGCGTCGGCGCACCGAACACCACGAACGGTTTCTTTCCTGCCGTGATGAACCTCGTTGCCGAACGTTGGAGTGGGGCGCATCCCGAACACGGCCGCATTTGGGGCTGGATCATCGGCAATGAGGTGAACTCCCACTGGCTCTGGAACAACATGGGCCTCGCCCCGCTCGAAACCGCCGTCTCCGAGCACGAGAAAGCCGTGCGCCTCGCCCACACCGCCATCCGCCGTCATTCGGCAAATGCCCGCGTGTATCTCTCCTTCGATCACCATTGGGCCATCGGCATGAACGGCATCAGCCCGCAGGAAGCCCTGCCAGGCCGCGACTTCCTCGATGCCTTCGCCCGCCTCGTCCGAGAGCGAGGAGACTTCGATTGGAATATCGCCTGGCATCCCTATCCCGAGGACCTCGGCAATCCGCGTGCCTGGGCTGATAAAAACGTCACCCACACCGACGAAACCATCAAAGTGACCTTCAAGAACCTCGACGTGCTCCCGAAGCATCTCGAAAAGCCCGAGCTGCTCTTCGGCGGCAAGCCCCGCCGCATCATCTTGAGCGAGCAGGGCTTTCAAACGCTGCTCAAGCCCGAGGGCGAAGAACTGCAAGCCGCCGCCTATGCCTACGCCTGGGAAAAAATCGCCAC
>JBEIGR010000389.1:0-5633 GCA_040381795.1 Verrucomicrobiaceae bacterium
ATCCGGCCATGCATACAGGGCTCTCCACCGCTGCCTTAGGGAAGGCACGTTTCCTCCCGCCGAGTGAACTGCGGGCTAGGCAAATCAGGCCCGATGCAACCGCCGGTTTCGGTCCCGGATGTCCGGTGGTGTGGGAGCCCTGACGGGCGCAATCTCGTCAGGGCGACCCGATTCGCATTGGGCCCCGTTGGGGCTTGAACGGCATAGCATCTTTCATCAGACATTGAGCCTTGAGTGCCACGAGAGTCCGAAGAGACGGTCGTTTGTCCTCGTCACTTCGTTCCGAAGGCTTTGCTGACGACGAGGGCGCGGATGATCTCGCGAATGGAAAAATCCTTCGCTTTCGCGTGCTGCACGATGTCATCGGCGAGCGCTTCATCCGCGAAACCAAACGGGCGGCCCAGCGCATACTCGATGAGCGACTCGGTGAAGCCGCGGGCGAAGTTTTCGCTTCGAGTGGCCAGGAGGTCGCGCAGCGCGAAGTAGTCATCGAAGGCCGGGCCTTTGAAGAACGCGCCGCTGGCATCGATCTGCGATGCTTTGCTGCCGCCGGGTTGGCTGGCGTAGGTCTCGGTGGTGCGCCAGCGGCCGATGGTGTCGAAGTTTTCCAGGCCAAAGCCAAGCGGATCGATCTTGCGATGGCATTGGGCGCACTGTGGCTGCTCCTGATGCGCCACGAGTTGCTCGCGTGGCGACAGCGGCTTCCCGGCAAGGCGACTGAGCTGCGGCACATTCGGCGGTGCGGGCGGCGGAGGATCGTGCAGGAGCTTGCGCAGCATCCAGGCACCACGCTCGACCGGGCTGGTGCGCTCGCCATTGCTGCCCATCGCGAGGATAGCGCTCATGCCGAGCAGCCCGCCGCGCGGTGAGTCCGCTGGCAATTTCACCGCCTGCCAGGCATCGCCCGTGACGCCGTCGATGCCGTAGAAGCGTGCGAGCAGGCCATTGACGATCACTTCGTCGCTCTTCAGCAGGCGCGTGAGGCTGCCGTCGTGACGCAGCCAATGTGCGAAGGTCTCGAACACTTCATTGCGTGCCGCCGCTTTGAGGCTGTCGTCGAACTCGGGGAACTGACGCGCGTTGAACTGAAAGAAGTCAAGCCTGTCGAGCCCGAGCCATTGATGCACGAAACCGCTGACGAAGGCGCGTGACTTGGGACTCGCGAGCATGCGCTCCACCTGCTCAGCCAGCGCCTTCTCCGAATGCAGATCGGCCACGCCCAGCAGCGCCTCATCCGGCGGTGCGCTCCAGAGAAAATACGCGAGGCGTGTGGCCAGCTCCGCATTCGTCAGCGGCCGCGCTTTGCCCGGCTGCGCAGGCTCCGCGAGATAGAGAAACCCCGGTGCCGCGAGCACGATGCTCAGCGACTCCTTCAGCGCCTGCTCGTGCGAATCACCCCTCGCGCGACGCTTCTCATAGACCTGCACCAGTCCATCGACGAACGCCGCATCCGGCTTCGTGCCGCGAAACGCACGGGTGGTGAAGTCCGCGATGAGTTCACGCACCGGCTTGTCGTTGAAGAGGCCGTGCCCCGCGTCATGCGGCAGCGGGCCTTCGAGTTCGATCCAGTCGATCCACATCGAGGGCGGCAGCCAGTCCTTGTGCTTCCGTTCATGCAGCACCCAGCGAGCCACCTCGAGCTCGCGCGAGTTCTGGCGCTTCTCGCGAATGGCAAACTCGCGTCGATCCGTGCTGGTGAGCATCACCGGTGCCTCGACGATCTGCGGATTCGCCAGCGTGCCGGTGATGTGGTGCGTGCTCAGGATGTCATACGAGCCCGGCTGGCTGGGCCGCCCCAGCTCGATGAACCGGCGCTCCGGCGGCGTGTCATCGAGCGCTGCAATGCGGAAACGCATGACGTAGCGTCCCGGCGGCATCGGGTCGGTCGGTTTGATGCCTTCCTCATGCCGCAGCCGGAAGATAAAAAGGTAGGAGCCCTCGTTGGCCTTCGGCAGCGCGAGGTAGCGCTCCTGATACTGGTGGATCGCGTTGTATTCGCCCTCCGCCATCTCCGCCTCAGGCGCGTCCTTGAATCCGAACTTCGTCGGCGAAGGCGCACCCTGAATGTCCTGCCAGCGCCGATAAAACCGCCGCGCATCCTCCTGCACTTCCTTTATCGCTCGCAGTTCGCTCACCAGCTTCGCATTCTCCGGCTTCGCCGCCGCCGCATCCACCGCCGCATACCACTGCCGCGCGGGCTCGCTCTTTTTGGTGATGATGTCCATCGCACTCCGCGTCTGCACGTTCGCCGCCTTCTCCGTTTCCTGGTGCACCTTGAACTGCCGCCCCTGAGCCGCGTGCTGTGCGAACACATCCTGCAACGCCCGGCGACCCAGCGCGAGATACTGCTCCACTTGGTCGCTCGACATGAAAAGCGACGAGCCCACCGTGTCGAAGCTGCCATTGCCCGTGTCCGGCGGCAGATCGCTCACATCCATCTCCACGCCCAGCAGATCGCGGAGGGTGTTCTGATACTCGCGGCGATTCAGCCGCCGCACGACGATTTTCCCGCCCGAGTCGCCCAGCGACTTCCGCGCCACCACCAGGGTGTTCGAAAGCGCCTCCAGAAAATCCGCCTTCGCCCACGACTCCGGCTGCTTCGCATCTTCCGGCGGCATGTCACCCGAGTTGATCTCATTGAGGATCTTCTGCCACCGGTCCGCGCCCTCCACTGAATCGAGCGAGAACGAGATGTCATCCAGCTGCAGCTTGCCCTTCTGCTTCTTCGCGTTGTGACACTCGACGCAGTAGTCTTTGAAGAAGAAACGGTGCTTCTCATCCAGCTGCGCCTGCGGTGCATCGGCAGCGTGGAGCGTTGCGAGAAGCAGCAGGGGTAATGAGAGAACGAGAAACGGATTCATTGACTGAATTAGGCAGGAGAATGGTGGCAAAAGAATGGATTCAGAGAGTCATTCATTCTCTTGCCCCCATTCTTCTGCCTATAGATGCAGCCTGTTACACGATGAGCTCTTTCACCACACCGGTGCTGTCGCCGTGGCGTTCGGCTTGAATGCCGAGGCCGTGGAGCATGGTCAGCCACACGTTGCACAGCGGCGTGTCCTTCGGCAGGACGAGGTGGTGGCCGAGTTTGAGTTTGGCGGCTCCTCCGGTGAGGAGCGTGGGGCAGTTGTCGAGGTAGTGGATCGTGCGGATGTTGCTGCCGTAGGCGAGTGCGACGTGATCGAACAAACTCGTGCCATCGGCCTCCTTCGTGGCCTTCAGTTTGTCGATAAGACCGGCGAGCAACTCGCTCTGCGTCGCGTCACGTTTCTGCGAGGCCGCCATGCGGTCGCCGGGCGAGTAGTGGCTCATGTCATGCGGAGCGACCTTGGTCCCGAGGCTCTGGAGCAAGGTGCCGACGGGCTGGCGGTAGGTCAGGACGCGTGTGCTGTCGGTCTGGAGCGCGGCGAGGATGAGGTCATACATCACTTGGATCTCGTCCTTGCCCGCGAGGCCCGGTTTCGGCTCGGCGACGGGCGGTTTGGACTTCGGCACGCTGAGCCATTGCTCGTCCTTGCCGAGCCGCACCTCGATGTCGCGGATGCTTTGGTAGTATTCGTCGAGCTTGTCGATGTCGGTTTTCGTGAGGCCGTTTTGCACGCGCTTCGCATCCTCCAGCACCGCGTCAAGCACGCTGCGCTTCTGCGCGAGCATGGCCTGACGCTCACTCAGCGGCGTGGTGTCATTCGAGAAGAGGCGATGAAAAGCCGCGACGGGATTTTCCAGCCCCGCGACCGGTTTTCCGCGCACATCCCACGCCATCGACAATCCGGGGCCGTGGCCGGAGTTTTGCACATCGGGTGTGTTGAGCTGGATGGAGCCAAAACGCGTGTCTGCGCCCAAATGCGCCGCCGCCACCTGATCCGCGCTGATGCTGTTGTGAAAGCTCTGCCCCGGCTCGGCATAGCGATTCGCGCCCGTGAGCCAGAACGTGCTGCCCCAGTGCGCTTCGTTAGCGAACTTGTTCGAGCAACCCTGCACCACCGTGATGTCCTTTTGATGCCGCGCGAGCGGCTTCAGCCCTTCCGACAACTCCCATGCCGTCCCCGTCCTTTTCACATCGGGGAACCACGTCTCATTCGTCACCCCCCAGCCGAAACCGAGGAACACCATTCGCTTCGGCGGCGCGGTGGTCTTGGGTGCGGCGAAGGCTTTGAAGCCGATGGACTCAAGCGCGGGCAAGGTGATCAGCGCGGAGGTGCTGCGAAGGAAATGGCGACGGGTGTGCATGGAGGTCGAGTGGTGGAGATTGGAGTGATGGAGTCTTGGAGTGGTGAGCTGAGTTTCGACAGAAGAATTGGGACAGGAGAATGGGCTTCAGGGTTTGGTGTGGCGGATGACTTGGCCTTGGCTGGTGAGGAGGGATTGCAGTCCGTTGTTGGGCACGGTTCGTGGTTCGACTCGGTTTTGAATCGCTAGATGCGCGGCGACTCCTGCGGCTTGGCCGAGGGCCATCCAGGTGGGCTCCATGCGGATGCTGGAAAAGGCGACGTGCGTGGTGCTAGCGGCGACGGGCACGATGAGTCCATCGATCTTTTCGGGGATCAGGATGCGATACGGGATCTCGTAGGGCCGGGTGATGTAATCCAACATGCCGAGGTAGCCTTCGAGCACGAGGGTGTCGCCAGGCTGACGTTTTCGGCAGGGGAAGCTGTCGATGGGAAACTCGCCCACGGCGACGCTGTCGGCGTGATGCTTGGGCTCCTGGCCTTTGCCTGTGATGTCGTGCTGCGTGAGTGTGTATTCGCCGACGAGGCGGCGGCCTTCGCGCACATAGAGCTGCCAGGGGAAGTGACCGTTGTCGGTGAACTCGTCCTTCGGGAGGTGCATCTCGTTCGCCAAAGCGCGATGCGACTCCGGCACTTCGGGGTCGTTTTGCAAGAACCAGAGCAGGCCGAGCACGAGGCTGCGATGGCGCTGGCGGATGCGCTCGCGGGTGGCTTCATCGCCCTCGATGTAGCCGCGATTTTCCTCGGGAAAGGGGAAGCCGAGCGGACGCGGATTGATGTTCACATCGCACTTGCCGTTGGGGATGTCGGCGACGGACAAGGCGCGCACGAGCGTGTCGAAGTGCTTTGGATTGTAGCCGCGACCGGGCTTGAAGACCTTCGGTCCGGCGAGGCGGCCTGCTTTGAGATCATCGAAGTAGCCGAGGTAGTCCCGGCGGTCATAACCCGGCGGCGGCGAGGTCATGCGCACGGCATTCGCGGGGTCTTTGGTCAAACACAGCCGGTAGGTGTAGGCGGGCAAAGCGTCATCGCCCGCACCGGTGGTGCCGGGGAGGAACTCGTGGGTCTGATAGTCGAAATAGACGACACCCGCGTGTTCCTCGCCGAACTCCTGCCGCGACTCGCGCCCGACCCGGAATCTCGCTCCGGCCGCTGCATACAAATCGCCTTCGTAAGTGGCATCGACGAATACTTTAGCGGTGAGAGGCTTCTCATCGCCATTTCGACGATTCACGAGGGTGACGCCGCGCAGCTTGTTCTCGGTGACTTGGGCCGCTTTAAGCCGCCAGCCTTTCCAAACGGTGATTTTCGGCTCTTTGGCGAGCATGGCCTCGAAGACCTTCTCCGCCACATGCGGCTCCGCGTAGTAGCCATCCTGGCAGAGTTTCGTGCTCTCATGCTGCG
>JBEIGR010000390.1:0-5620 GCA_040381795.1 Verrucomicrobiaceae bacterium
AGCCAGCGCCGCATCTCGTGTGACACGGCAGGCCGTGGCATGAACCATGCCCGCATGACCTGCAACCAGCACCTGAAACGCCTCGGCATCGCCGTGGCGATGGTAGCGGGAGAGGAGGTCAAGATCAGTTTCCATGAGGGTGAAGGGAGCGCCTTAAACCAGCGCCCACTTATCATGCCACCGCCCGCTTTGGGTTTATGCAGAAATTATCCGCGTGGGCGTAAATCCACATCTTGGCTTCTCTCAAAGCGCCGCCTCATGCTTCACGGCCACACGGCCATGAGCACGAAAAGAAAAGGCTGGCCGGTGTCGCGGCTTCACTTCGGCGTGACAGGGCCTGATTTCTTCAGATCACCACGGATGATTTTCACCCCTTCACTGGTTTCGCTGACGCTGGGACTGATCGCCGTTTCAAAGGTTGCGGCGTCAAGTTTGCGCAACAACCAGTCCGCGACGAAAGCGGGATCGTCTGAAAAGGCAGCCTCGATCACCTCCCTGGACGCGGGGTCGTCCACATTGCGCAAGGTCAAGTTTAACCCAGATTTTTTTCCGTTGATGGCGACGAAAGCATTCTGGGCGTCTTGCATGCGCTGGTTGTCGCGTGGCGAAAAACTATTCATCAGCCTCTGCCAGTTTTCATTAAAGATCGCAATCTCGGGGCTTTGCAGTAAGGCGTCCTGGCTTAGGCCGCGATGTTTGCGGATGAAAGCTTCCGCTTTGATGCGTGCTGTTTCGCTAAGTTCGGGCTTCGTATCTTGGCTGATGGAAGGAGTGGACGAGTCGGCCAGGCGCGCTGTCTTCACGGGCGAATCCCGCGGTGCAGGCTTCGCTGCGATCACTGGTGCGGGCTTGTGCTGCTGCTGATAAATGAGCGGCACTGTGACAAGGGCAGTGGTAGCTGCGATGGCGAGTAGGGTCTTGGTGGTGGCGGTCATGGTGACAAGCGTGGTGGTGACGGATGCGGCGGGGATCGCGGATGAGGTGCCGATGCCGGTGAGGGACAGTTTTCCCAAAGAAGCCTGCACCGCGACGGGCATGGCTTGAGCGCTTTGGGCCGTGAACAAGGCCGCGAGACCTGCGCCTGCGATCACGCCACGCGAGCCCAAGGCCTCTCGCATGGCCGAGATGCCACGCTCAATGCACCGCGAGACCGTGGCTTGGTTCCTGCCGAGATGTCGCGCGACTTCTGCCTGCGTGCGACCTTCGAGAAAGTAGAGCACGAGCACCTCGCGCAGCTCATTCGGCAGTTCGTTGAGCGCTTCATCGACATGCGGCTCGATGTCCGGCCACGTCGCCTCGCGATCCGTGTGCCACGCCTCCGCCATGGCCTCCTCGACCCGTTTGCGCGTGCTCTCGCGGCGCACGGCATCGCAGGCCCGATTCCACGCCACACGATGCAGCCACGCGGCGACCGATTGCGTGATGCCGCCTGCCTTTCGCGTTAGCTCCAGAAACGTCTCCTGCGCCACATCCTGCGCCGCCGCCGCATCACGCGTCACCCGCAACGCCGTGGCATGCACCATGGCCCCATGCGCCTGCACCAGCTCACGAAACGCGTGAGCATCGCCCGTGGAGGCGTAGCGCTGGAGTTGCTGGAGATCGGACGGCATCGCTTTTCATGAAGGTCGCATGATCCAAGGTGTCTATGCACGGAAAGTTGCTCTCTGCATTTTCGGCACCTTGCTGTGATCATCACTATCGCCACTCTCCTGTCCGATCCCATGCACCGCACCACTGTCTTTTTCTATGGCACCTTCATGAGCAGCCGTGTCCTCAAGGAACACGGCATTCCATGCGACGTCACGGTGCCCGCCAAACTCAGTGGTTATCGGCTCAGCATCCGCCCGCGAGTGAATCTTCACCCACAGCCCGATGCGGACGCCTACGGTGGCCTGGCCGAGGTGACTCATGCGGAGCTTGCTAGCCTCTACGACGATCTGCGAACCACCTTTGGGATCAACTACTACCCCTTCACAGTGCTCGCTCAACTCACGAATGGCACCTTTCAGCCTGCCCTGTGCTATCTCTCCTCCGACATCCCCGATGCGCCGCCTGATCCTGCCTACGTGCGGGAGTTGGCGGCATGCGCCCGGGAACTCTCGGCACCCGAGGCCTACATCCGGCACATTCTTTCGTTTCTGGATGCTTGAGCAAAGTGGTTTCGGCTTTAGCCGAACCATGCATGAACTGCGGCTAAAGCCGCAGCTACTTTGCTAACGCCAGACCTCATCCTTCGCGGGATCGCCGGGGACGTCGAGGAGCTGGACTTTGTTGATGCTGACGAAGCGGGTGTGGTCGGTGAACTGGCGGACGATGCGTTTTTGCTCGTCGAGCTCGAAAAACTGGGCGGTGGTGGCGAGGTAGCCGTGGCCGAGCCAGTTGATGACGAGCGTGTGGCCGTCGGGCAGGCGCTGGAAGCCGCTGATGAGGCGCAGCGGGTTGTTCGGCACGTCTTGCCTGCCGAGCTTCCACACGGTTTTGCCCTCGCGGTCGAGTTCGAGCATGGCCTCGCCTTCGCCACAGGCGATGAGCAAGTGGCCGTTGGGCAGTTCGCGGACTTCGTGGGGATCGCCGGGCGTGGGGATGGTGCGGAGGAGCTTGCCTTCGGCGCTGAGTTCGAGGATGGCGCGGTCGCCTTTGGCGCTGATGAGGTAGCGACCATCCTTCGTGCGACGGCAGCCGCGCATTTGATCGTGCGTGTTTTTCGTTTTCACCGGCACGGGGATCTCACGGACGATCTGACCATCACGACCGACTTCGATGAGTCGCTTCGTGCCGCACTCGACGACCATGACCTTGCCATCGGGCAAAGGTTGGCAGCCGTGGACTTCGGTCTTTTCCGGAGCGCGATAGCTCCAGACGACTTTGTGATCGAGCGTGACCTCGCGAGCACCGCGCAGATGGCTGAAGAGGACGTTGCCATTCGCCAGCATCCACACGTCCTGTGGTTTCTCGGCGGGATGCTCCCACTCGACGCGGCCATCCGCAGCGATGATGGCGACTTTGTTGCCGCCGTAGTCGCTGACGAGCATGCGACGGCCAAAAGTGGTTGCGGCTTTAGCCGCATTGTCAGGACTGATTCGGCTAAAGCCGAAGCCACTTTCCCGATCCGGCACGGGATCGCTGAGGAGGTTGCGGTTGTTCCGCTGCAGCGGCGGCTCGGGGCTCTCCCAGCCGCGCGGGGCACCGAGATGCACCACATGCTGGCCCGTGATGTCGTCGATGCGCAGGTTGTCCATGACGAAGCCGTTCCGAGAGCAACGCCAGCAATGAATCGCGCTGCCACCGCTCTTGATGACATTGCCGATGACCTCGTAGCCATCGAGATTGAAGTTCGGCTCGATGCTGGTGACGCCGGTCTCCATGTAGTTGTAGTTGCACTTCACGTTGCGCAGTTGACCGCGAAACGACGGATGACCGAGCAGATAGCCTGAACCATTCGGATTGATCGTGCGAGTGCGCTGGATGGTGATGTCTTCGGCGTCAACGGACTCGCCCGGGCCGGTTTTGCCTCCGGGCAGGAACTTCCCGGTGTGCTCGCCGTAGCACATCACGGAGCGGTTGGTGTCCATCATGGTGATGCCCTCCACGAGCACGCCTCTCACGCGACCATGGACGAGCACGCAGGCGTTGATGTCCTTCACGAGGAAGCCGGGCTGCACGTTGTGCGTGGCATTCATGTCGATGGTGCCTTTGCCCGTGATGCGGACGTTTTCAATGGTGTCCGGCTGGCGTCCATGACCGACCCGGATGCCATAGGCGACGGGTCCATCGTAGGTACTAAACCAAGTGCTTCCTTTGTTATGCCCGGTCTTGTTGCCAAAGCGGACCTGCACGCCATGCGCGAGCGTCTGCCACTCGCCTGTGATCGGCACTCGCTGATGCGGCGTCTCGGCGAACTTGCTGGAGGACGGCGGCAGCTTGGCGGTTCCCTGTGGATTGTCCGCACTTTCAAACACGCCCCACGCAAAGGTGTCCGCACCGCCGTCGCTGCCTTCGGAGTCGATTCTGATGGTGAAGATGCATGGCTTGATCAGGTCAAAGCGACCGCCCATCTCCAAATCGTCGAGCTTCTTGCCCGCATCCTGATCGGTGGTGATCTCGGGCTCGGCGTCGAGCTTCGTCGTGTCGTCCGCGAGTTTCAGCGTGGCCCCCTTGCTCAAGTCGATGTGAATCGCTTTGTCCACGTAGAGGATGGAGCGATGCTTCGTGAGGCCATGCTGATGCAAGCCTGGCAGAAAGACGAGTTTGTCGCCCGGAGCCGCGCGATCCATGACGGCCTGCGGATTGTCGCCGGGCTTGATGGAATGCTCCGCAGCATGAAGCAGCGGCGCGAGGGCGAGGAGGAGGAGCGTGGGTTGGAGGATCGTTTTCATAGTAAAGTCGTGGGTTGTGATGGAAGCGATGGAAGTCCGGCCAACGGCAAGACGGAGTCCGTTATCGACAGTAGAATGGGGACAGTAGAATCCAGAGATCCATTCTGCTGCCCCCAATCTACTGCCTTTGGATTTGGGTTTCGGTGACGGGTCATCATAGTTGAGCCATCGGTTGCACCATCGGCCAGAGCTTGATCTCCTCAGCGACGAGGTGCGCGGGCAGTTGGGCGGTTTGAACGAGGAGCCGGCCGAGATCGGCAGGCGAGATGCAATGCGCGAGCACGGCTGGATCGCGCGGCGGGAGGTTCGCGGCCTCGGTGAAGTCGGTTTGACCCCAGGAAGGCAAAACGGAGGTCACGCGCACACCGTGAGGTCGCAACTCGGTGAGCAGGCAGCGCGTGAACATGAGCAAACCGGCCTTGGCGGCCGAATACACGCTCCAGCCCGGCCACGCGTGCGTGGAGCAGGCACTTCCGATGTTCACGATGAGGCCGCTGCCCTGCTTTTGCATGATCGCGGCGGCGCGACGGCAGCCAAGCATCGCCCCGGTGAGATTGCTGGCGAGGCTTTGAGCGATGGCGTCATCGGACTGCTCGCTGGCCGGGCCGATTTTGACGCCCTCGCCTGCGTTGTTGATCAAGACATCGAGGCGACCAGTTTGCGCGATCACCACGTTCATCAAGCGATCCCAAGCGGATCCATCCGCCACATCAGCCACGAAAGGCGAGGCTCCGATGCGGTTTGCGGTCTCTCGCAGCCTGACCTCGTTTCGTCCCGTGATCCAGACACGCGCCCCAGCCTTCACAAAGGCCTCCGCGATGCCCGCGCCGTAGCCGCGCGAGCCGCCGGTGACGATGACAGTGGAGGAGGTCAGGTTTGTCATTTGAGCTGTGAGTTGAAATGGAGAACCGATTGAAGGTCACGAACTACGCGTTTGCAATGGCAAATCTTGTTCCGTATATCAAACACATGCCCAAAGCGCGAAAAACCGCCTCCAACCCTCTCAGCCGCTACAAGGTGCCCATCCTCGACCGCACCCTGGACCTGCTGGAACTGCTCTCGCGGCATCCCGAGGGCCTGACGCTCACCGCGATGACCGAGGCGCTCAAAATGCCAAAAAACTCCGTCTTCCGCATCGCCACCACGCTCACCCTTCGCGGCTATGCCGAACGCGATGAAGGCACGAAGGCCTACCGCGCCAGCCGCAAGCTCCTCAGTCTCGGCCATGCCGCCGTGGGCGGCGA
>JBEIGR010000391.1:0-5619 GCA_040381795.1 Verrucomicrobiaceae bacterium
ACCGGACTGACCATTGGCAATACCTACTTCGAGATGAGCCCCACGGAGTTTCGCGAGTTCGAATACGAGGCGCGCGTGCCGCAAGGCAAGACACTCTGGGTTTCGCCCTACCGAACCGTGCCGGAGATGCCTGACGAACGCGCGATGGTCGGCGGCATTTGCGCGGTCGTCGAGTGGGTGGATATCGAAGGCCCGCTGAATGAGCAATGGCCGCCGCGCGGTCATCAACTGCTCTATGGCAACCTGCCGCTGCAGCCTGCGAATCCAAAGGTGGCCACCAAGGACCTACGCGTGGTTTCCTCGCAACCCGAAGCCGATGCCCGCCGCTTGCTCGCTGTCTTCCTGCCGAAAGTTTTCCGTCGCCCGGTGACCGATGAAGAAGTGACCGAGCATCTCACGCTTGTGAAGGAGCAGATGCAGAAAGGCCGTCAGTTTGATGAAGCCCTACGCGCTGCCTACAAGATGGCGCTCTGCTCGCCGAAGTTTCTCTTCCTCCAGGAAAAACACGGCCCGCTCGATGACCACGCGCTTGCATCACGCCTCAGCTACGGCCTGTGGAGCACCGCGCCGGATGATGAACTCACAGCGCTCGCCGCGCAGAAGAAGCTGCACGAACCCGCGACCTTGCGCGCGCAGACCGAGCGCATGCTCGCTTCACCGAAAGCGAAGCACTTCACGCAAAACTTCCTCGGAAGTTGGCTCAATCTCCGCGACATCGATTTCACCCAGCCCGACACGAAGCTCTACCCCGAGTTTGAGCAATACCTTCAGCAGTCCATGGTCAGCGAGACCGAGCGCTTCTTCGACGAGTTGCTCACCCGCAACCTCAGCGTGCGCAACATCGTGCAAAGCGACTTCGCGATGCTAAACGAACGCCTCGCCGAGCATTACGGCATCGCCGGAGTGAAAGGTGAGCAGATTCGCAAAGTCAGCCTCACTCCCGGTTCGCGACGCGGTGGCTTCATCACGCAAGGTGCGGTGTTGAAAGTCTCCGCCAACGGCACCAGCACCTCGCCCGTGGTGCGCGGTGCGTATGTGCTCGACCGCATTCTCGGCACGCCGCCCGACCCACCGCCAAAGAACGTGGCCGCCATTGAACCGGACATTCGCGGTGCCACCACCATCCGCGAGCAACTCGACAAACACCGCAACCAGCCCGCCTGCGCCACTTGTCACGCGAATCTCGATCCGCCCGGTTTCGCGTTGGAGAACTTCGATGTCACCGGCCGCTGGCGCACCAACTATCGCGCCATTCCCGACAGCGCGAAGGACAAAGTCGTGACCGTCCCCGGCACCGACCGTCGCTTTTATACCCAGGGACGTCCGGTGGATCCGAGCTTCATCATGGCTGATGGCCGCCCGTTCAAAGATGTGGATGAGTTCAAGCAGCTCATCCTCGCACAGCCCGAGCAACTCACCCGCTGCGTCACCGAAAAACTCATCACCCACTTCACCGGTGCTCAGCTGCAGTTCGCCGACCGCGAAGTCGTCGAAGCCATTGTGCACCGTGCTGCATCCAGCGACTACGGCCTACGCACACTCGTGCATGAGGTCATCCAAAGCCGTGTCTTCACTCACAAGTAAATCAACCGAACACCCATCATGAAAAACGTCACCTTCACCACACAGCGCTCCATCTCCCGTCGGGCAATGCTCAAGGGCACAGGCATCACGCTCGCGCTACCCTGGCTTGATGCCATGTCGGCTGCGTTTGCGGCGGACCCTAAGCCGCCGATGCGCTTCATCGGCATCCTGAATTACTTCAGCTTCCACGCGCCGAACTTGTTTCCGAAAGAAGCGGGAGCCAACTACATCGCGACGCCCTACCTCGAGGGATTGCAGCCGCAACGGAAGGAGTTCACCATCATCTCCGGCCTCAATCATCCTGAGGTGCGAGACGGTCATGCGTCGGACAAATCCTTCTTCACCGGTGCGCCGCATCCGGGCTCGCCTTCGTTCAAGAACACCATCTCGCTCGATCAACTCGCCGCCGACCAAATCGGTCGTGACACGCGCCATGCCTCGCTGAACTTTTCCACCAGCGGAGCTTACAGTTGCAGCTACACGCGCAGCGGCGTGGCCATTCCCCCGGAAACGAGCGCCGCCCGTGCGTTTGCCAAACTCTTCATCGACGGCACGCCCGCAGAAATCGCGGAGGAAGTGGCGCGCGTGCAGGAAGGGCAGTCCATCCTCGACCGCGTGGCCGGTGAAGCGAAGCGATTGCAGCGCGACGTCAGCGCTGGCGACCGCGACAAGCTCGACCAGTATTTCACCAGCGTGCGCGAACTCGAACAGCGAATGGTGCGCTCCGAAAACTTCGCCAAACAACCGAAGCCCAAGCCCGGCGTGCCCGTCATCAAAGACCCCGGCCCCGGCGAAGACACCACGCGCTTCGGTCTCATGCTGGAAGTCGCCCGCCTCGCCGTGCAGACCGACCTCACGCGCATCGTCACACTATATTATGTCGGCACCAGCAAGACGCCGTCCAAGCCAGGCACCAGCTTTGCCTACCACGACCTCAGCCATCACGGCCAGGATGCCGGAAAGCTCAACCAACTCGCCATCCTCGAACGCGATCTCCTGCTGGAATGGGGCGGCTTCATCCAGCGCATGAAAGACTCACGCGACGGCGCGTCACGACTGCTCGACAACACCATGAGCGTCTTCGGCGCTGGCATGGGCAACGCCTCCAGTCACGACTCCACGAACCTCCCCATCCTCGTCGCCGGTGGCCGGTTCAAACACGGCCAGCACATCGCCCACGACCCGACGAGTCCGCCACCGCTTAGCAACCTTTGGGTGCAAATGCTCCAGCAAATGGGCATGGAAGTCGGCAAGTTCGGCACCAGCAACAAAGAGACTCTCGCGGGACTGGAGACGGTGTGAACCGGTGGATTGTAGTTTCGAAAAACGCTTCTTTATGAAATCTCGCTTCTCATCCTTCATCCTCATCATAGCCCTGCTGCTTGCGGCGCTGGCCGTGCTGCACGCCGCTGACCTTGGTGGAGTGAAGGTGACGCTCAATGGCAATCAGGGGCCGGCGGTCGTGAGGGCCGAGCTGATGGAGAAGTTCAAGCTGGGTGTCCATGTGGCGGCGAACGGGGAAACCAAGCCTCTGGCTGTTCGTGTCGAGCTGCCGAATGCAGGCCCCAACGTCTGGCCCGCTGCTGATGTGGAGGTGCGTGATGCGACCGGCAAAGCCCTGCTGGTGCAGCGCACCGGCATCGAGTGGTGGCAGATGCTGGTGCCGCTGCCAGCGGGAGTGACGACGTGCTTCATCCAGGCAGTCGAGCCGAAGGGCGGCTGGTCGAAGCCAACGTCCGACAAGGACCGCGCGATCCAGGACAGCGTCAGCGGTGTGAAGATGCGCATAGCCAAATGGCATGAGGGGCGCGCCGCAGCGCTGAGCATTCGCTTCGATGACTCGCATCCAACGCAACTCACCAAGGCCGTGCCGCTCCTGCGCGAGCATGGCTTTCGCGGCACCTTCATGATCTGCCCTGGTCCGTCCGAGTCAGGCGGACGTCGTGTTTCTGATTTCGATCAGCATCGCGGTGAATGGGAGGCTCTGGCGAAGCAAGGAGATCATGAGTTTGCCAATCACTCCGCGCATCATCGCGGCGGCTTTGGCGATGAGGACATGGAGGCGGAGATCGGCGAGGCCGCGCAAGCGATCTGGAAGCTCACACCCGGCAGAAGCCAGCTCACCGCCTTGAACCTCGGCGGCGGCACGCGCTGGGACACCACGCACATGCTGCGCTACTACCTGGACAAGTATCATCACTTCGACGCCTCGGAGAACAGCACGGGCATGGACGACAGCTATGGCAATCGCGTTGAGAACTTCCGCCGCATCTTGGAGCAGCACCTTCAGCGCGGCCTTTGGTGCCGCATTCACTACCACTACATCGGCGACGGGCTAAGCAGCACCGAAGCAAATTTCCGGGCCGCTCTCGACATCGCGAAACAGCACGCTGCTGATCTTTGGATCGCGGGAATGGCCGACATCCACAAGTATCAAACCGAACGAAACGCCGCAAAGCTCACGCTGCTTAAGTCCGACGCGCAGCAGTTCGGGTTCCAAGTCACCTGTGCCACCGATGCGACGCTCTATGATCAGCCGCTGACGATTGAACTGGCTCCGCCCGCCGCATGGAATCTGCAAAAGATCGTGGTTAAGGACACCCAGGGCTCCATCATATCGACCAAGCCTGGCAAGGCGGACGGTGCCGATGCGCTGCGCTTTGATGTGCCACCACGACAGGCGAGCTATTCGATTGGCACCGTTCCGTGAACTCTGTGGTAGGTTTGATTATAATGACCACCTCACTTCATGTTCTGATTCTGGCGGCGCCTGGATTGATGAAGGCGTCGGGCTCACTCATGCCCGCAGGGTTCATGCAGAAAAATGT
The DNA here is from genome assembly GCA_040381795.1 of Verrucomicrobiaceae bacterium. GTDB lineage: Bacteria > Verrucomicrobiota > Verrucomicrobiia > Verrucomicrobiales > Verrucomicrobiaceae > Prosthecobacter. The sequence continues at coordinate 4,413 of JBEIGR010000391.1, forward strand.
GACCGTCGGGGGCGCTCGTGGAATTACACGGAACCACGAACGCGGCGAAACGCCTTCGTTGCTGCAATGAATATGAAATCCACCCTCACCGTTGCCTGCGTCTTTTTGAAATCAACTTGGCAGGCTGTCTCCCTTCGGTCGGCTCTCACCGCCCTGCTGCTCGCGCCGCTGGCCGCGCTGCAATCTGCACCTTCCGCAGACGCCCGAATCGTCATCGCCAGCGAGGCTGGCGCGAAGCTCGACAGTGATGTGACCAAAGGCGGAGGCACCGACGACACGGCGCTCATCCAGAGCATCCTTGATCGCGCACCGAAGCTTGGTTCGTTTAAGCTCGTTGTGGATGGTGCGACCCTCGTCACGGGGCTGAAGGTTCACTCCAACACGACCATCGAATGTTTGAATCGCGCCTGCGGTTTCTTCCTCGCGGACAACTCGAATCGCCCGCTCATCGCCAATGCGAAGCCGCAACCGGAAGGGCGGGCGGATCGGAATCTGTCGTTCCTCGGCGGCACTTACAATGGCAACGCGGAGCACCAGGAACACACGACGAAGGAACACGGCTGGACCACCGCGTTCGCTTTGCATGGCGTGGAGCAGGTGCTGTTTCGCGATGTCTCGATCACGAACTCGCGCACCTTTGCGGTGTATCTCACGAATTGGCGTCGTGTGGTGTTTGAGAACATCTACATCAATCTCGATCACATCCCGAAGCAGTCGAATCAGGACGGCATTCACGTTCAGGGACCAGGCGAGTTCCTGAGCATTCGCAATGTCCAGGGTCGCGCATGGGATGACATGATTGCGCTGAACATTGATGACTTGCTTGGCGATTGGGACAGCGAGGGGAAGTTCGGTCGTGATCCTGCATCCATGAAACGCTTTGGCAGCGCCGCTGGCATTGGTCCTGTGAGCGATGTGGACATTGATGGCGTGCAGGCCGACGATTGCGCTCAGGTCATCCGTATCCTCTCCCGCGCATCGCGGCTCGACCGCGTTTCCATCCGCAACGTGAAGGGCACTTACCGTGACTTCGGCGTCTGGATCACGCCCTATCTGCGCGAGGGCGGCAACATCGGGCGGTTGGAGTTTGAGAACATCGACCTGCGTCCCGCTGGTCAACGCGCCTATGACTACGTCCCGGCCTTCCTCTTCTGGCTCGCGGGCAAGATGGAGCAGGTGACACTCAAGAACATCAGCAGCCACGCGC
>JBEIGR010000392.1:0-5617 GCA_040381795.1 Verrucomicrobiaceae bacterium
CCAGTGCAAAATGTACATCGCCGCGCTTCGTCTCGCCGATGAGTTCGGCTGCGATGCCATCGGCATCCAGTATCAGCAGGGCCTGAAGGACCTCGCGCCTGCCAGCGACCTCGTCGAAGGCATGCTCAACAACGCCGACCGTCCACCCGTGCGCAGCGCCGATGGCAAACACGTCCTGTTTGAAGGCGAAGCGCTTCCCCACTTCAACGAAGTCGATGAATGCGCCGGCCTCGACGGCCTCGTCACCTACCGTTTGTGGCGTGAACTCGGCTTCGCCCCCGAAAACACCCTGCATGACCTCCGCTGGGGAGACGTGGACCGGAGCGGCAGGCGTCAGCATGCCGGCAAAGCCGGAAGACTCACGTCTTCCGCTACGACCTCGCCTTACATCTGGGTCCTCCTCATCAGCGGCGCGGCTCCACCCGCGCACTTCATCGGCGGCTGGAAAGGTGCCTCCAGTGAACGCCAGCCCGCGATGTACTTCCGCCTCGGCGGCGGCACGATGAAAGGCATCAGCAAACCCGGCCACATCGTTTGGAGCCGCATCTTCGTGAAGGACAACGCCCTCCACTGCGATGTCGGTGTGGCCGAAGTCGTGAAACTCCCCGAGGCCGAAACCCAGCGCCGCTGGCAGGAAACCACACCGCAGTGGCCCATCATGCACACCGTGTTCCAAGGCATCACCCGCGATCAAATGATGGCCCGCCACCAAAGCAATCACATCCAAGTTGTTTACGCCCCCAACGAAAAACAAGCCCACCGCGCTGCCCGCATCAAAGCCGCCGCCCTGCGTGAGCTAGGCCTGCACGTCTCACTGTGTGGTGAGGTGAAGGTGCGCTGATGAGCGACATCATGGTGCCTCAACCTCGAAATCGGAGAACAACACACACCAGTTCCACAGCGGATAGGCCTTCCCTGCACGCGTGCCATAACTGGCATCGCCAAAGGTGAAGACGGACCGCTCCGCATCTGAATCACGCACATTGCCATAGCTGAAGGATCGCTGCGCCACCACCGGCTGCCCAACGACAAAAGGGATCCCGCCACGCAGCTCACGCGGCTCATAGCTCAGCACCGGGACATTCTTTTCCTCCCGCACTCGGCGAATCGGCACGCGAGTGTTTGTGCCAGCCGTGTTCGTCACCAAAAACGCTCCCTCATCCATCAGGGACTTCACCTCTTTGGCAAAACTCCGCGCCAGCACCAGCTCCTCATCGCCCTTCGCGGTTTTTTGAATCGCCGCGATCGTTCCGAGCGCCGCTGCAAACGGATGACCATAGCTCACCCGGCATTTCTCAGCCGCTGGCAATGCTTTGGCGAAGCGAAGGCGAATGCTCGTCGGCGAAACGACCTCCGCAGAGATCAGCTCGAGCGGTCGGCCATTGCCACCATGCACCCGAAAGCCCGCGAGTGAGGTGAAACCGCCCTCGCTCGCGATCTCCTGCCTGGCGAGAAAACTCGTCTCGATCACCAGCGGCGGTCTTGGCACCGTGAACTCCATCACAAGGGCATCCCGCGCCGCATTCAGCCGCGCATGACGCGGACGCAGCGGCTGCCAGTCTTCCTTTTGATGCAGTACGCGGTGCATCACCTTTCCCACCTGCTCACCCCACCATCGTTCCCCATCCGCGGAGAGATGGATCGCATCCCCATGACGGCCTGGTGGATACACACTGTGGATCGCACTCGGCACCGCGTAATGCGGTCCCACGAGGTAGATCGCCCTGTCCGCATCCGCTGCCATGAGTTGAGCGTCTCCTGCTGGGCCGAGCGTCTGGTAAGTGAACATCGGCAGTTCCTCACGCTGACCCGTGATCGCCCCCAAATCGGCCGACCACTGCCTGCGATACGCGATGAGCTGATCGCGATACCACATCAGGCCTTTCGCACGCGGCAGCTCTGCTTCCCAGCGTGCCGGCACGATGCCACCCGTCGGCCCGCCATTACCTTCGCCCTGCATCCAGTAGAGCGCTTCGACACGAAAACTCCCGCCAGCGACCTTGGCCTGCTGCATGGCACGCTTCGCATCATCCAAACTCGTTTTGTAATACCCGCCGCCATGCCTACGCGACTCAGGCGTGCGTTCATCGACGGATAAATCCGCCCTCGAAAGCTCCTGAATCTGCCTCCCGCCCTGCCCAGCACACGCCACGAGAAAAGACGGCCCTTCCTGGGTAGCCCGCGCCTTGTCGAAGCCTGTGAGGGCTGCCTTCCAATGATCCGCCAGCCCATTCGCCACCGTCTCGCCCAGCCCGCCATTGACCGTCGCTTTCAATGGCACCCATCGAAACAGCTCCGCCGCACGATTCTCTGGCGTGGCGGCATTTTCGCCCGCCAGCCATGTCCTCACGCCACGCTGAAACATCACATTCCCCCAGCCCGAATCCTTCACGCTCACGACCGGCAAGGATTCCGATCCATCACACAACGACTGACCCATCAGCCAGATGCCAGAGATGTTCGGCTGGGCATGCGCCATGCACGGCAGCACGGCCAACAGGCAGGCACGGAGAGCCTTCATGACACGGAGCAAATCTGCACGCCCTGCTTGAGCGAGGCGAGCTTGTCAGGACGCTTCGGGATGAATTCCTGGCCGAGATAACCGGTGTAACCAGTCTCCTGAATGGCCTTGATGATCGCGGGGTAATTCAGCTCCTGTGTTTCATCGATCTCCGCACGTCCAGGCACGCCACCAGTGTGGTAGTGGGCGAAGAATTCGTGATCACGCTGAATGGTGGCGATGACATCGCCCTCCATGATCTGCATGTGGTAGATGTCGTAGAGCAGCTTGAAGTGCGGCGAGCCGAGCTTTTTGCACAGAGCGACACCCCAGGCGCTGTGATCGCACATGTAGTCCGGGTGGTTCACTTTGCTGTTTAGCAACTCCATCACGAGCGTGACGCCCAGTTTCTCGCACAGCGGAAGCAGGCGCTGAAGGCCCTTGGCGCAGTTTTCGAGACCTTGCTCATCGCTCATGCCCTCGCGATTGCCGCTGAAGCAGATGACCTGCTTGAAGCCCGCTTCGGCGGACTCCTTCAAAAGCGGCTCGTAGGCCTGCACGAGCAGGTCGTGATGCTCGATGCGGTTCCAGCCCTTCGGGATGGGGCCGATCTTCACGCCGCCAGGGCCTTCGATGGTCGGAAAGCTCACCATCGCGCAGTGCAGGCCATGTTTCTTCACCGTGGCAAAGTCCTTCGGATCAAGCAGCTCGACGGATTCGAGGCCGATCTCCTTCGCGGCGACGCAGAAGTCCTCCAGCGGGATCTCCTTGTAGCACCACTTGCACGCCGAGTGCTTCACCTTGCCTCCGGCGGCCTTGTCGGCGGCTTCGATCTGCGTTTGCAGCATCGCGGCGATGGCGCTGACACTGGCGAGAGTTCCGAACTGACGGCGGGAGAGGGTGGGAGGAGTCATGTGCATGAGCCTAAACGACCTGCGTCGTTTCGCTCAAGCAAAGAATCAGGGTGCCACTGCACTTGGCCGAGAAGCGAGATGCTGATCCCGAAGCTGGTTCAAGATGCCCGCGAGTTCGGAGGCTTTGAAGCCATAAGTGTCAGGCAGAGCACCCTCGCAGCCAGCAAGATGTTTCGACCAGCGACGCCCCGTGGCATGTGAGCTGAATTCGGGGATGTAATCAAAGACGACCATGTTGTCGTGGCTGAAGCTCCGATCGTAAAACCCCTGCACGTCGTCCCATTTCACCTCGAACTTTCGAAACAAACTACAACAGATGAAGCCGTCACTCTTCAGAGTCAGATAGCAGGCCCGTGGATGCAGTTGAACAACGAAAACGAGTGCGCAAACCGCAAAGAAAACCACTCCAACGATGACTGCTACATCTCCCTTGGAAACTCCTGCCATAGTTCCAAGAACCACAAAACCAAGGGTCACGCTAAACAGCAACAAGGTTTTGAGCATGGAAGGCCTGAACGTGACCGTGAAGTCCGGCCCGGGCCACGGAACGGGGATCTGAGACACTTTGGACATGCCGCAAGCTAACGCGGCAGAATCACCCCGCAATCACCGCTGCGCGGGCGTTTTCCTCGGCACCGGTTTTTTCGAGGTAGTAGTCGTAATCGCCAGTGTAGGTCGTCAGGGTGCCGTTGTTGATGTGGATGACCTTCGTGGCGAGGCTGCGGATGAAATGCACGTCATGGCTGATGAAGACGAGGGTGCCTTCAAACTTCTGCAACGCCAAGATGAGGCCTTCGATGGCCCAGATGTCCAAATGCGTCGTGGGCTCGTCCATGAGCAGCAGGTTCGGCGGATCGACGAGGAACTTCACGAGGTTCAGGCGGCTCTTTTCACCACCGGAGAGCACCTTGCACTTCTTGTGCACGTCCTCGCGTTTGAAGAGGAAGCTGCCGAGGATGCTGCGGGCCTCGTCTTCGCGGATTTCAGGTGAGACGCGCTTCAGCTCGTCCAGCACGCTGCAATCCGGATCGAGCGTGTCGGCGCGGTGCTGCGAGAAGTAGCCGAGCTTGAGGTTTGTGCCGAGCTTGCGCTCGCCTTTCTGGAAAGGGATCTCGCCAGCGAGGAGCTTGATGAGCGTGGATTTGCCCGCGCCGTTCGGACCGACGAGCACGGTGCGCTCTCCACGTTCGACCTCGAGGTCGAGGCCTTTGTACACCTGCTTGGTGCCGTAGGCCTGATCGATGTTGTTCAGGGCGACGAGGCGCTGGCCGCTGCGCTGCGGCTGCGGGAAGTTGAAACGGAAGCCTTTGCGCAGCGGGCGTGGCTTATCGAGCTTATCCATCTTTTCGAGCTGACGCTCACGGCTCTGCGCCTGCGAGGCCTTGGAGGCCACCGAGCGGAAGCGGTCAATGAACTCCTGCATCGCCTCGATTTCCTTCTGCTGGTTCTTCCAGGTCACCATCGCACGCTCGTAGTTCTCCTCCCGCTGGCGCAGGTAGTCGCTGTAATTGCCCTGGTATTCGATGAGCTTGCTCTCCTCGATCTCGTACACGTTTTGCACCAGTTCATCCATGAAGTCGCGGTCCTGCGAAATCATGAGGATGGCACCGGGGTAGTTCTTCAAATAATTGCGGAACCACATGAGCGACATGAGGTCGAGGTGATTCGTCGGCTCATCCAGCAGGAGCAGATCTGGCTCCATCACCAGCAGGCGCGCCATGTGCGCACGCATGATCCAGCCACCGCTGAACTCGCGTGCGGGCCGGTCAAAGTCCGTGTCGAGGTAGCCCAGGCCTTTGAGGATGCGTTTGGCTTTCGCCTCGGCCTGCGGGTCTTGTAGGGCATCGTGCTTGGCATGCGTCTCGAAGTATTCCGGACTGGAGACATCTCCCGCGGCCTCGAAGGCGCTGAGTTCCTTCTCCAGGCGCTCGATTTCGCCTGCTTTGCCGGTGGAGACCTCCAAAACGGTTTCCTCGCCAACTGGTTCGCACTCCTGCGGCAGAAAGCCGACCGTGGTCCACTCGTCACGCGTCACCTCACCTGCATCAGCGGTGTCATTCTTCAAAATGAGCGAGAACAGCGTCGATTTGCCCGCTCCGTTCGGCCCGACGAGGGCAACGCGATCGCCGTGGTTGATCGTCATGTTCGCACCGCTGAAGAGCGTGCGGGCGTTGAAGGTCTTGGTGACGTTGCGAAGGGTAAG
>JBEIGR010000393.1:0-5603 GCA_040381795.1 Verrucomicrobiaceae bacterium
CGGAAACCGCGTCAGCCCACCGAGATGCTCCTCCGCCATCTGATCGAGCGTGACGCAGCCGTCTGTGAAGCCCGCTGCCTGCTCGCGACGCACGCCGCTGAGAAAAGCATGCACGCCATAGTGACCTCCCTGCACGCCGGGATGCTCCAGTTGCGAGAACACCGTCATCTTCTTCCGCCAGCGCTCCAGAGGCTTCAGCAAAGGCGTCAGCTCCAGCTCAGGCCCATGAGTCGCCGGGAAAAATGATTCAGGCCGCACCCCAAAATCCAGCCCGATGCAAACCAGTCGCCGTGGAGCCTTCGATGCCTCCGCGCCATGCAGCGCGAGGTTCGAGAACCACGGAAAGGTCAGCGCAGTGCCACTGAGAGTTTGGAGAAAGTGTCTTCGGTTCATGGGTTCGGAGAGTGCTAAGTTGGGATATTGTGAGTTTCAAAGAACGCTCACTGGGTCAGGTTCTGGGTGCGGTAATGCGTCAGCGACTGCGGGTATATTCCACGAGCGCCCCCGACGGTCACATTTTTCTTCGCTGAGCCTGTGGGCATGGGCGATCCCCGAGCCGTTATGAGATAATCGACCCAGAAAGGGGGCAGCATTCCAGATCAGAGTGTTCGCGTCGGAATTGGCTCCTCGGGGGCGTCAGTCACGCCTGAGAAGCGTTCCTTCAGGCCGCGCCGCGTTCGAGCTTGCCGATGTATTCCCGACTGAGCCCGCTCTCACGAGCAAGCCCATACTTGGTCAGTCCACAGTGTTCCAGCAGGCCGGTGAGAGCGGAACGAAGAGATGCAGGCAACAGTGGGGGCGGGTAGTTTCAATGGATGGCATGAATCAGTGCCGTTGTCTCCCGTTCGTCTCCATTTCAGTTCCCCCACAGCTTAGCAAACTTCTCGGGCACTCGGAAGTCGTCCTGCCCCGTGGGTGAGTAGGCGGTGCGCTCGGGTTTGCCATCGCGGACTCGGAGGCGGCCGAGGTTGAAGTGCCAGGGGAAGAGTTCCTTTGGCTGGGCACCGGCGATGCCTGTGGTGGGGTCGAGGGTAAAGGCATCCTCGCCGACAATGGGCAGGCGCATCTCGATGCTCCAGCGGCCCTCGGCGCGATGCACTACGACTTGCGCTCCGCTGTTCCAGGCGATGCCTTTGCCGCCGGGGGCTTGATCGGCATCGTAGATGGCTCCGGCGGGATTGATGGCAATCTCGTAGGGGCTGCGAGTGGGTGTCTCGATGAGCAGGAGGATGTGATCGCCTTCGAGGATTTTGGTATCGTCGTTCTGCGTGGTGGTGATCTTGTTGCCTTTCATGTCCGGCTCTTCGCATGTGATGCCGAAGTGCAGGACGGTGCCTTCACGCAGGACTTGGAAGCTGCCCCTGGCCTTGGAGGGTGGAGTGCCGGGCTTGATCGGCACCAGTGGGGCGATGCGGTAGGTGCCCCAGTAGGTTCGGTCCACTTTGCCATCGAAGGGTTTGCCCTCCATCGATTTGCCGTCGGTCTGACTTGTCTGCAGCGCTCGATAGCTGAGGTCGGTATCGCGTTTGCGGCTGAGTTGTTGCTGCAGGGCATGCATCGGCTTCATGACGGCGGCGATTTGGGCGATGCGGCGTCCAGGGAGACTTTGCGAATCGGCAGCGGCTTTGGCTTTGGCGAGCAAATCGAACGATTCACCGATCTTTGCTCCATCGGTGTTCATGTGCATCCAGTTCGCCTCGGCATGAGTGATGAAAGCCTTCATTGTCTCCGCCGCCGGGCCGAAGTAGCTGGTGCAGTATTCCGCCAACATCGCGTCCACGTCCTGATTCACATCCCAGTAGAGCCGCGCGGCGGGGTAGAGATTGAAGTGCTCGATGCCGAGCTCTTCGTAGCCAAAGGACTGCTCCTTGCCCGCAGGATGCGCATAGATCTCGATCTGCTCGCCGAGGCTGATGCCTTTCAGTTCACGCAGATCGCGGCTGATTTGCTTCGTGTAATAGACCGGGCGTCCGGCCTGCTCGGGGCGTGCATTGGTGCTGAAGTCCCAAGTGATGTATTGGCCGGGTGTCAGCTTTTTGAGCCAATCGGCACGCCATTGCCGACGCTCGTTCCACACGGTCTCGTCCCAGAACTCCTGCCGATGCCGCACGTCGATGAGCGCGAGGTTGGGGCTCATTTTCTCGATCTTCACCGGCGGCTGTGTGTAGGCGCTGTAGGCCAAGGCGCTGACGAGGCGGTCGGGATGGCTGCGATTTAGCTCCAGGGCCACGCGGTTAAGGTAACCCCACACATGATCGGACATGCTGCCGCTCCAGCCGCGTGCGGGGGTGAGTTGGGCCTTCCACGCGGGATCATCGCCGATGAGTCCGCCGTAGCCGTCCACGAGGTCGATGTTGTGCATGGGCTCATGGAAGTGATCAAACATGGCGCGGACATGTTTCACCTGCTTCTCAAACAGCATCGGCGAAAGTAGGTCCGGCACGCCGTCTTCCTTGTGCGTGGTGTCGCGCTTACCGTTGATGTTGAGATACATCTCGGGATGCGCCCTCTTCATCTCCTCGCGCTTGATGACAAACTTCATCCCGTGGCAAATCTGCGGAAAGCCGAGAATCTCCGCGCCGTGATTGAGGCCCAGGCGCAGGTTCCACAGCGCCTTGTCGCCGATGCCCGTGTGTTCGGTGTAATAGATGAAGCGCCGCACGGAGAAGTCCGGCGTCACCGTGCGATTCACCTCGGGCAGCACGATGGTTTGCTTTTGAGGAATCACCTCGCCGATCTCACCAGGTGCGAACCATCGGCAGCCTAGACCGCGCAGGAACTCATTCACCGCATTGAAAGTGCCCGCATCATCCTGATCCCACACATCGAGATCGGCATGATAGCGGAAATGCAGATCGCGGGCAGCGTTCCAAAAGGTGTCGCCGGTGATTTTGTCCCACTCGCCATTCACGCGATCAGTCTCCTTCGGCGAGCGATCACGACCCCATGGCTCGATGGGCACGAAGTCCTTGTCCGGACCCAGCAGCGCCAGCCAGTCTTTGCCGAAAGCCATGCGAAAGGCTCCGTGCTTCAGCGCATCGGTGGCAAGACCAAGTGCCTCCGTGTGACGGCTCTTGCCGACAAAAATCGCCGTCTTGCCCGCAGCACGCTCGCTGGCGATGGGCGACGTCGCACCCGTCATTTTCAAAAGACTACTCTGGAGTTCCTTGGCGGCGAGCTTGGTCATCCGCGCTGGTCTGTCAGCGATGATGATCTCGGCATTGGCCTTGCCGTTTTCGATGAGGAAGGTGTCCGCAGCGTGAAGCGGATTCAGAGTAGCGATCAGCAGGACTGAGAGGATGAAGAAACGCATAGAATCGGATCAAGGGATGAGTGGTGTTTCAATAATGGATACCTCCACGGCATCCAGGTAGTGGGGATGTTTTGACGGGGACTTCTCTTGGTTTTTGACCCCGAAGAACACCACAAGGCAACGAGCTTTGCCGGGAACCTGCAGTCGCAAGCCTATGGATTGCCAGTTGGTGCTGCCCGGTGGGTTCTCGAAGCCTGTTTCAGCTGATGCGATGGCTTCGTCCCGCTGGACAAACCAATGTCGAGCAAACCAATCGGGTCCAAGCCGCTCGGGTGCTTCGTTGACGGCATAAGCCCGGACCGTGTAGTGAGGCGAGCTGCCAGGATCTGCGCTGGCGAAGGAAGCGCTGACTTCGATCTCGCGCAGTTCGCTTCCGGAGGGAGGGAGAGCGATGATCTGATACAGCCGCGGAAACAGAACTGGTTTTCCATAGACGGTGGTCTCCAGCCTGAGCATGTGATGACCATTCTTCGGCGTCACTCCATTCTCCGCTGGCACCACCTTCGCCACATCGCCAGTCCAAAGCAATGGCGCAGGAGGGAAACCCTTCGCCAAAGGCATCTGGGCATCCTCGAAACTCGGCTGCAGCACAGCTAGCGGAGTCTTCTTCACCCCATGGCGCTGCACCACAAATCCAAACACCACGGACGTGCAGAACATCCCAAACACAATCCCCGCTGCCGCTGCCGTGAGCGGACGCCAGGAATACCAGTAAGTCGAGCGGCTTATCGGGTGAGCGGACACCCTCAGCGCGATGCTACCGCTGCCCAACGTCGCGTCGATATTGGCGTAACGGGCAAAGAGGCGGCGAGTGGCCGCATCGTGTCTCAACTGTTCCTGGAGTGCTTGGCGATCCGCTTCGGATGCATCGCCGTCGATGTAGCGGCGGATGAGTTCGAGGCTTTCGTGTTCTGATTTCATGATAATCCCTCCTGGGCAAGCAAGCGTTGGGTGCAGTTCATCAAGGCCAGCCGGATGCGGTGCAGCGCCTTGTAAATGGACATGGGAGAGCGTCCCGCCTCCGCCGCGAGAGCATCGATCCGTGCGCCTGGCGCATAAGCAGCGTCCAGCAGCTTCCGTTGTGCGGGATTGAGCTTCTTCACGCAGGACTCCAGCGCTCGGCGCTCGGCTTGATAAGTGTCGACATGCTCCGCCACCTCGTCCGCGAGCACTGCCAGCACATCCTCATCAAAGACCAGACGCTCCCGAGACCGGTCACGCAGCCACGCCATCGCCTTGAACCTGGCCACGCCGAATGCCCACGGGCGGAAGTTCGCGAGATCATCCAGATCACCCAGCCGCTGCCACAGCACCACCGCCACCTCTTGCATCACCTCCCGTGCATCCTCCCGCGAAGGAACAAGCGTCCGCACAAAGCCCAGCAACGACTCCTCCTGGCTCACATAGAGCCGGAGGAACTGATCGTGCTTTGCATTTTCCGCAGGTGTCATCACATGGACATTCCGCGAGCGGTGTCCATTTGCCGAAAAAAGTTTTCAGAGGTCGAAAATGACCGGCTGATGCCAATCACAAGCCCGTGGCGGACCTGCTCAAACCCATCGCTTCCTGGAGTTCCAGAAAGCATCTCGGCAAACAGCCCGCCAAGAAGATCACAGTGAGACGAGGACAACGGTGAGGGTGGGGTTCATTGTGTGCATTGTCATTTCACGGATGCTCCTTGCGTTTTGGTAACCTTTGCTTCGCCGCCTAGATGAACAGCCTTCGTCGTGGCGGGAATCGAGAGGTCACGAAGGTCGAGCGCTTCGATGGTTCCGGCTTGATGATCGAGGACGTGCTCCAGTCCGTCGGCGACGACGTCATCAATTTGCAGCCGCTGAATCTGCGGTTGCGAAGTGAGGTAGCCGACACCCTCAGGCCAGCCACGGCGGCCTTTGCCGGGAGGTGTCACGATGCCGGCCCGCGCATCCATGAAAGCTTTCAGCGCGGAGCGATCCATGGAGGTGCCGATCAAGGAGCCGGCGGGTGCGGTGGCTTGCGGTCTTTGCACGACGACGTCGCGCACTTGCAGCAACGCGATGCGGCCATCGGCGCGGATGAGTGGCGTGTGGCCGATTTCCTTGCGCGGATCATAGACGTTCAAGCCATCAATGCGCAGCCGATCAATCTTCGCATCCGGCTGGATCCACACGAGCGGGCGGTCGTCGATGGGTGCGTGGCTGCTGATGTTCTTGAGTGTCACCTGCTCCATCTTGCCCGCGAGCCAGAAGAGGAAGGCCGGGACGTAGTCATAGGCGCGTTGACCAGCGGGACGCAGGTCGATGTTCTCAAA
>JBEIGR010000394.1:0-5599 GCA_040381795.1 Verrucomicrobiaceae bacterium
ACCGATGCGGACAAAGGCGCGGGCACCAAGCTCATCTACATCCTCGCCCACGACAGCAAGGAAGCCGGTCTCGCTTCCTTCACTGCTTTCCGTGCCGATCCCGATTGGATCAAAGCCAAAGGCGATAGCGAAGCCGCCAACGGTGGCCCTCTGACCATCCAACCCCAGGCCGAAGGCGTGAAAAGCGTGTACATGAGGGCCGTGGACTTTTCGCCGGTGCAGTGAAACGCAGCCTCTTCGCTTCATCCGGCGGCCTGGCGTGTTTTTTCGTGCGATAGATCAGACGTACTCCCCCTCACCTAACCTCTCCCCGCATCATGCGATGAAGTCATGGGCTACCACTCGCGGGGAGAGGGACCAGAAAGCATGCACCGACTACAAGCAGCCTCTATGTGCGGCCTCATGTAGAAGCAGCTCGCTTTCAAGTCCCTCTCCCCGCTGGTAATGATCGCCTGCATCTTGGCGGGGTTGCGGGGAGAGGCTAGGTGAGGGGAACGGCCAGACGCCCTTCAACAGTGAAAGCACTAACTTGCAATTTCTCGGCTTCGCGGTGCGATACGCCGGCTTGCCTCCCCTCGCAGAAAGAGGCATCCTTGAGCATGACAACGACCATCGACATCTCCGAGCCGTCTGCCCAGCCAGTTTCTGAGGACGCTCTTTATGAACTGAACCAGTTCGGTTTTCTCGTGCGAAAGCGTCCGCCGGGAAACATCACCGTCACCACGAATGTCTTGGTGAACCAGATGAAGGAGGAGCTTGGAGTGTGATGATGCGCTGGTCGTTTCAATTTGGCTGGATGGTCGCATGCGCGGGTTTGCTGTCATGTTCCGCGCTTCAAAAGCCGCCGGAGAACCATTCCTGGTTCCATCCAAACCCTGAAAAGGGTTTTGAATGGCCAGAGTCGGCAGCCTTGAAGGAGTCGGAGTACTCGGAGGTCCGTGTCACCGTGCTTCACACCGCCATCAGCCGCCTTGAAAACACTCCGTTCATTGAACTCGCTCCTGATGTGGTTAAGCATTATTCCCCAGCGAGCTTTCGCGTACCTAAAGGCAAGAAAGCCTTTCTCGTCCGCTCGCTCTATTCTAATGAGACAGGCGGCTACTCGCTTCTGTATTGGCAGGGCAAGCTCTCGGTAGCCCATTTTTCCTTGGGTGGCTCATTTTACCCAAACCCACTGCCATTGGTTGTCCTGCTAAATCGGCACCAGTTCATTTGTTCGTGACTCATGGAGGAGCCAGATAGGCAGCCGACGCTTGAATTACTAACCTCGAATCGCATGAACCGCCCTATCCTGCTCACCCTCCTCCTCGCCTCCGCCCTCCACGCCGAGCCACTCCTCACCTTTCCCTTCACCGGTTCTTCCGGCCCTTACACCGTCGATCAGTGGAAGAAGGACTGGCCGGGCTGCGAGTATGAGGATGGCTTGGCCGAAGGTCATGGCGAGTTGGTGACGCGTGACGGCAGCTCCTGGCTTCGCGTGTTGTATCCAAAAGGCAGTGTGGGGGCTGACCAAGGCGGCGCGGGATGGCGCTTCGCATTCGGCGAGCATGAAGCGGCGGAGCTGCGCTACACGGTGTGCTTTGAGGACGGATTCGAGTTTGTGAAGGGCGGCAAGCTGCCGGGACTCTGCGGCGGCCCCAAAACGATCACCGGTGGCGATGTCGTGAACGGCCTCGACGGCTTCTCAGCCCGCGTGATGTGGCGGAAGGACGGGCGCGGCCAGGCCTATGTGTATCACATGCACCAGCCGTCGAAGTATGGCGATGAGTTCGACTTCCCCGAGGACTTTCGCTTTGTGCAGGGCAAGCCCGTGACCCTGCGCCTGCAGGTGGAGATGAATGCCGCTGGCAAGAAAAACGGCCAACTCCGCATCTGGGCCGATGAAAAGCTCATGGTCGAGAAAACCGATCTCCAATGGCGCAAAGGCACCACCTACGGCGTCGATTCCATCCTCTTCAATACCTTCCACGGCGGCAGCGGCGCGGAATGGGCACCCTCCCGCGATGTGCATGCCGAGTTCACCGGCTTTCAGGTGCGGGTGATGCGGTGATTCAGCAGGTGGTTGGATATTTAACACGAATCCAGACCGAATCGGAACCGAATGACCACGAATGGGTGCAGCAGGTACATTCGCGGCCATTCTTTTTCCATTGGATCGCCATTCGCGTTGAAAATGAAAGCCTCTCGCCAAGTAGATGGCCTCAATGGAAGAAGATTTCCTTGCCAGATCGCCGGCTTTTTGGCGGTATGAAGTTCGCCATGCGCATTCTTCCGTATCTCGCCGTCTTCCTTGCCGCCCTCAGCCTTCGCGCCGAGTCCATCTTGCCGCCCAATGCCCGCGTCGCCGTGATTGGCGACAGCATCACGGAGCAGAAGCTCTACTCGAAATACATCGAGACCTACCTGCTGGCCTGCACCGGGCGGAGAGACATCAAGGTCTTCCAATTTGGCTGGAGCGGCGAGCGTGCCGGCGGATTCGCCGCGCGTCTCGAAAACGATCTCGCGGTCTTCCATCCGAACGTCGCCACGACCTGCTACGGCATGAATGACGGCAGCTACAAGCCCTACGCGCCGGAGATCGGTGCCGAGTATGAGAAGAACATGCGGGCGGTGATCGCCGGACTGCAAAAAGTCGGCGTGAAGGCCATGGCCGTCGGCTCGCCCGGCGGTGTCGATCCCGATTTCTTCAAGCGCCCGACCATCGAAGGCAGCCTGTACAATCAAAACCTCGCCCAGCTCCGCGACATCGCCAAAAAACTCGCCGAGGAGAACAAGCAGCCCTTTGCAAACGTGCATGACACGATGATGGACGCGCTGCCGAAATCGAAAGCAGCGCTCGGGAAGGAATACGGCCCTTTCGGTGGCGATGGCTTCCATCCCGCGCCTCCCGGCCAGCTTTTGATGGCGCAGGCCTTCTTGAAAGCGCTGGGCTTCGGCGGCGAGATCGGTGTCATCACGCTGAACATGAAAGGCCAGAGCAACGTCAGCGAAGGTCACAGCCTCAAATCGAGCGACGCAGGCAAAATCGAGATCGTCAGCGAAAAATGGCCCTTCTGCTTCGACGCCGATGCGAAGAGCGCGGGCAGCAACCGCAGCATCCTGCCCTTCACCAGCTTCAATCAGGACCTGAACCGCCTCATGCTGCATGTCATCGGCCTTGCGACCGAGAAAGCGAAGGTCACCTGGGGCGGACAGACCAAAGAATTCACCCGCAACCAGCTCGAAGATGGCATCAACTTGAACGCCGAGTTCGACAAGACGCCGTTTGATGGTGCTTTCGCGAATCTCACCAACGCTGTCGGCCAGAAGCAGGCCTTTGAGACCACGCTCGTCAAAAACCTCGTCACCCACATGCGCGTAATCGCCGCCGAAGCCGCCGAGGAACCCAAAGTAGCCGCCGCGCTCGCGAAGCTGAAAAAGAAACTCGCCGACGAGCACGCGAAGCAGGACGCCAACGTGCGCAAAACGCTCCAGCCGGTGACGCACACGATCATGGTGCAGGAAGTCCAGTAAGCATAGAGCGAAGGGCAAAGAGCGGAGAGTCCAATCCGCTCCGCAAGTTTCTTCATCGTCCTCGTCCTCCTACTCGAACTCGTCCTCGATCCTCCCGCTCCGCCAAACCAAGCCGCTCCAACCATGCTTTTAGCCGATTTGAAATGGAACGAAGTCGCCGCGCTGAGCCGTGACACGCCGGTGATCTTTCCCGTGGCCGCGCTGGAGCAGCATGGCCGCCACATGCCGGTCTTCACGGACAGCATGCTCACGAACGAACTCGTGCGCCGCACCGAGCTGGCGATGGGTGATCGCGTGCTCTTTGCGCCGCTGATGTGGCTGGGGAATTCCCATCATCATATGGACTTCCCCGGCACGCTCAGCGCGGAGCCACGCGTGTATCTCGATTTGCTGAACGGCCTGCTGGAGAACTTC
Source organism: Verrucomicrobiaceae bacterium (assembly GCA_040381795.1). GTDB lineage: Bacteria > Verrucomicrobiota > Verrucomicrobiia > Verrucomicrobiales > Verrucomicrobiaceae > Prosthecobacter. The sequence continues at coordinate 3,928 of JBEIGR010000394.1, forward strand.
ATCGCTCACGGATTCAAGCGCCTGATCATCCTCAACGGCCACGGTGGCAACGACGTGCCCGGCAAGCATTCCGTCTTCGAGACGCGGCAGAAGCATCGCGACCGCAAGGACCTGCTGCTGCTCTTCGCCACCTACTGGAACCTCGGCGCGGAGCCATGGACACGCGATCCGAGCATCTCCCAGCGAGTCATGGGCCACGCCTGCGAATGGGAGACCAGCATGGTCCTGCGCCTGCGCCCCGAACTCGTCGGCGATCTCACGAAGACCAACGACGTGCCCTTCGGCAACCCTTTCGAGCCCGCCAGCCGCGGCTGGATCATGCCCGACCGCAGCGAGCCCGGTCATGTCGGTGATCCCCGCAGCGCGACCGCGGAGAAAGGCGAGGTGCTGTTTCAATGCTTCAGCGAAGAGGTCGTGAAGTTGCTGGAACGTGTGATCAAATGGGATGGCGTCAGCTGGGAAGGTTAGCCCAGCCCATCTGGCCCATCCGACGGATCGGACCTATCTGTCCGATCCGTCCAACCAAGCCGCTGAAAACTCTCCCGCTGCGGCTCGTTGAGACGTCACCATGCTCTCCCGCCTGCTTCTCTGTCTCTTCGCCCTTGGCTCTTCGCTCTTCGCGGCCCCGCCCAACATCATCATCATGCTCGTCGATGACATGGGCGTCATGGACACCTCCGTGCCGTTTTTGACGGACGCGGAGGGAAAGCCGAAGCGCTACCCGCTGAATGACTTCTACCGCACACCGAACATGGAGCGGCTGGCAGCTCGTGGCGTGCGCTTCAACAACTTCTGCGCCATGAGCGTGTGCTCGCCCACCCGCATCTCCATCATGACCGGCCAGAACGCGGCGCGGCATCGGACCACGAACTGGATCAATCCAGACAAAGACAACGCCGGACCACAGGGCCCCGCCGAGTGGAACTGGAAAGGCCTCAAGCCGGGCGATGTCACGCTACCGGGTGTGCTGCAAGCCAGCGGCTATCGCACGATCCATGTGGGGAAGGGTCACTTTGCGCCGCGGGCTTTCGAGGCGGCGGATCCGCAGGCCATCGGCTTCGACATCAACGTCGGAGGTGCTTCCATCGGCGCTCCGGGTAGCTACTTCGGGAAAGAAGACTTCGGCGGCAAAGGCAAGCGCACCCAGGCCGCTGTTCCTGGACTGGAGAAGTATCACGGGCAGGACATCTTTCTCACCGAAGCCCTCACCATCGAGGCCAAGGTGCATGTCAGTGAAGCGGTAAAGGCTCAAAAGCCCTTCTTCCTCTATTTCCCGCAATACGCCGTGCACAGTCCGCATCAGTCCGATCCGCGTTTTGCCGCGAATTACGCGAGTTCCAGCAAACCGGCGAATGCGCAGGCTTTCGCCACGCTCGTCGAAGGCATGGACAAATCCCTCGGCGACATGCTCGACCACCTCGACACCCTCGGCATCGCCGAAAACACCCTCGTCCTCTTCCTCGGCGACAACGGCAGCGATGCGCCGCTCGGTCATGAGCATGCCGTGGCCTGCGCTGAACCGCTGCGCGGCAAAAAAGGCTCGCACTACGAAGGCGGCATGCGCGTGCCCTTCATCGCTGCTTGGGCCAAGCCGAGCGAGAACAACGAGCATCAAAAGCGCCTGCCCATCGCCGCGAATGCCGTGCAGAGCCAGCAGGCTGCGGTGTATGAC
>JBEIGR010000395.1:0-5593 GCA_040381795.1 Verrucomicrobiaceae bacterium
CACCGCGCCTCGTAGGCTCGTTCACCAGAACGAGAAGGATGTGGGACTTGCGACGACCTCACGAACCTCCAGCCGGAAAATGATTCAAGGCATCCAGCGCCTGCCCCCAGCGAAAATGCTGCGCAATGGCCCGGCTGACGTAGTTTTTCGCGGTGGCGACGGCGGTGACGAGATCTTGGCCGCAGGCGAGGCCGGTGGCGATGGCCGAGGAGTAGGTGCAGCCGGTGCCGTGGGTGTGAACGCCCGGTGTGCGGATTGTTTCATGCCATGAGATGTCGCTTGCGCTGACGAGCACGTCCGCCGCGGCATCACCGATGAGGTGACCGCCTTTGACGAGGATAGAGGTTTGATATTTCGCAGCTAGATCCGCAGCGCAGGCAGCCATTTCCTCGCGGGTGGTCACGGCGAGGCCCCACAGCACAGCGGCCTCGTCCATGTTGGGCGTGATGAGGGTGGCGAGGGGCAAAAGCTCCGCGCAGAGCGTCTCGACAGCGTCGTCTTTGAGCAGGCGCCCGCCGCTGGTCGCCACCATGACGGGATCGACGACCAGCGGGATGCCGCCAGCGTGCTCACGCCACGCTTTGGCGACGGCGTGAATCTGCTCCGCACCACCCACCATGCCCGTTTTCGCTGCTCGAATCGGAAAACCGCCAAACAATACGCGAATCTGGTCCACGATGAATTCCGCATCGAGCAGCCGGATCTGCGAAACGAGGCCCGGTGTCTCCGAAACGACGCTGGTGAGGGCGGTGAGCGCGTAACCGCCATTCGCGGAGATGGATTTCATATCCGCCTGGATGCCCGCGCCCCCGGAGCAATCGGAACCGGCGATGGTGAGAACGGGAGGAGGTGGGGGCATGGGAATGAGTTTCGAGTTTCAGGTTCGATGATTCAAGCGTAGATTCGACGCATGACCTTTGAAGACCTGCCTGGACTCACCGTGAGCGTGGACAACGTGGCGTATGACCCCACACGGCCCGCGCCGCCGGACCGCCCGCATCCCTTTGTGTATCACATCTCGATCCGCAATGCCTCGCCGGAGACGGTCAGCATTTTCGGTCGGAAATGGATCGTCCGTGATACCGACGGCCAAACCATGGTCGTGGAAGGTGATGGCGTGGTGGGACAATTCCCCAAGCTCTCCCCCGGCGAGACCTTCAGCTACAACAGCTACCACGTCGTGAAGACCGAAAGCACCGCCAGCGGCTCCTTCTTCGGCACCACCGGCCACGGTCGCCCCGTTTGCACTCGCATCCCTGCCTTTGAAATGCATCCGCCGCTCATGGCGTGAGGCTCAGCGGCCTCGAACTTTTCTCAAACGCACCGCTCGCACATCCGCCAGTTCCTGTTTCAGCGCTCCATCCGGTCGCATGAGGAGCTTTTGCACGCCTGCCTTGAGTTTGATCGTGCCAGCGGACTGCTCGGCGAAGGCTTCGTAACCACCCGTGGACTTCACGATACCTTTAGCGGCTGCGTGCTCCGATTCGATCACATAGGCATCACCAGCGGAGGCTTCATCGGCGGCAAGGGTGACGAGGACTTCGTAGTTGGCCTTGTCGGGGATTTGGATCGTCCATTCAGCGACATCGGTCTCGATGCGCCAGGGTGCTAAAACATCGAGCGAAGGGCGATACGCGAGCTTTTGGCCGTAGGTCTTCGCGACGCTGGCGGGCAGCAGCAAAACGCTGTCGGCATCAGGTTGGATGGCTTTTTCGCCATGCAGATCGACCTGGAGCAGCGTGTCAGCCGTCCAAGGCATCTTGCGATCTTTCGTCTGCTCACGAACGGCCGCCACTTGAGCGGCCTCGATGACACTGGCCTCGTTTCCCCACGCGTTGCGGATGTAGCTGAGCACATCGGCGAGCTTCGCGTCGTCGAGCAGCGGGTTCATCCCCTGCCCCGGCATGGCTAGGTTCCACTTCTGGCCGCTCACTTCGATCTCGCCATACAAACCGTGCAACGCGATGCGGATGAGGCGCTCGGGCTCGCCGGTGACCCACGAGCTTTCCACGAGCGGTGGCGCGACATTCGGCACGCCGTAGCCCGTGGGCTGATGGCAGAGGCCGCAAACGCTCTGATACACGGCCGCGCCGCGTTCGATCTGCTGTTTGGCAGCTTCGCTGAGCGGTTGCTTGCGTGCGGATGTCGTGACTAGTTCAGCTCCAAGCCAGTTCAAGGCCATGCGCAGCCGCTGAAGCCGCTCGCGGGCCGCGATGTCGCGATTGGCTGCCATTTCGTCCAAAAAGGCCGGCTTTGCCTTCAAGGTCACTTTGGCCTGCGAGGTGAGAAAACCGTCCAACAAGGCCTCGCGCTGCCAAATCGCCGTTTCGGCCATTTTCGCGAGAATGACCTCCGCCTTGCCATCCATGCACGCGAGCTGCGAGAGCAGTTTGAGCGTCTCCACGCGATGCACGGTGCTTCGCGGCCATTTCAGTAACAGCTCCAGCAAGGCGATTTCTTGGCCATAAATCGTCGTCATGGCCGCGATGCGGCTCAAATCATCTTCATGACGCCTGAGATGCTCGGCGATGGCCGGAAGCGGCTTCGGTGCGAGCAACGCGTGAAGTCGCACGCTGGCATCGGGTTCATCGTTGAGAGATATTTCGGCTCCCAAACGTGCTGCGGCGGCTCGAACACGGGGATCGGCATCTTTTGCGGCTTTTTGAAGATGCGTGGGCTTGAGCTCACCCATGCCTTCGAGCGTCCAAAGCGCATGCAGACGATGCAGCGGCGTCTCAAAGCGATTCGGATCGCCAATGTCCTCGCCACGCTCGACCAGCAAACGCTGCGCCGTGTTTCGCTGCCAGCCATTCGGATGTCCGAGCATCTTCACCAAGTCTCCATCACTCCACTTCTCCCGTTTCACACCTCGCTCGTGCACGATGCGCCAGATGCGGCCGTGATCGTTGCCTTCGTAGAGCTTGCGTTCGGCGATCTGCTTCGTGAGCCACGGAACGATGAAGATGACGTGCTCGATGATGCCGTGATACATGTCGGCGAGATAAAGAGCGCCGTCGGGGCCGACGCGGGCGTTCACGGGGCGGAAGCGTTCGTCGGTGCTGGCGATGAGTTCCTGCTCGGGCGGGAAGAAGCGTGTGGCGTGTGGATGTGTGCCGCCTTCGAGTTTCAAGGTGCCGACGAGGTGACCGGCGGAGTCGGGCACAAAGACGTTGCCGTGCATCTCGGGCGGGAATTGATCGCCATCGTAAAAGCAGGTGCCTGAGACGATGGTGTAGGTGCGCAGGCGGCCGTCATCGCGGAGTTCGAGAGCACCGAGCGTGACGGCGGGCGTGACGCGGATGGGAAAACATTCTGCGGCATCCTTGGCGACGTTCACATTGATGCCGAAGCCACCACGACCGCCGCGCTGGGCGAGTTTGGCGAGGTGCGGATGGCGCATGATGGCCTCGGCGGGCAGGAGGTCCATGTGCATAGCGCTGTTTTCGTAGCAGGAGATGAAGCGGCCGGTTTCATCGAAGCTGACGCCGAACTGGCCGCGATGCAGCGTGGGCTCGCCGATGAGCTTGCCGTCCTTCCATTGATAGCGATGCGGCCAGTCGGCGCAGTGCAGCCAGTTGTCGATGCCGCAACGCAGGCCGTTCGCGGTGTGCTGCGGATTGCCGCCGACGCCCATGGTGCCGACCTGCGTGCGTTCGTCGCAGCGCAGATCGCCGTCTTTGTCGGCGCAGAACCACAGCTTCGGCGGCTCTTGCAGCAAGATGCCGCCTTTCACGAAGGCGAAGCTGCGGGGCATGACGAGCTGGTCGAGGAAGACGGTGCTTTTGTCGGCCTTGCCGTCGCCATTTTCATCCGTGAGCACAACGACGCGGCAGATGGGATCGCCCTCACCGCTGCCCTGCACATCGCGCATGTAGCCCTGGTATTCGACGACCCAGATGCGGCCCTCGGGATCGAACTCGAAGAAGATCGGGCACTGCACCATCGGCTCGCATGCGACGAGTTCCGCGCGGTAACCGGGTGCGAGCTTGAAGGTCTTTGCCTCCTCCTCCGCCGAAAGCACCGGCGCGGGCGGGACCTGGATGCGTTTCAGCAATTCCTCGCCCTTTTCCCAATCCGCCCAGCCGGTCAAAGCGGAGGCGGGGCGAGCACGAGGGCGGTCAGAAGGAATCGTGCCGGTTTGAGCCAGGAGATGGCTGGTGAGCGTGAGGAGGCACAGGAGGCGGAGCATGGAGGGAATACGCCGCATAACGGCGAGAGCTAACCGCCGCTTCATGCATGCAACGAACAAGCGCCTGCGTTCACGGCTTGGGCTTTTTCAGCGTCTTGCGGGTTTTGGATTCGAGCTTTTTGATGCTCTCCACGGCGGGAAGGGCTTCTGGCATGGTGCCGCCGAGTTCCTTGATCGTCTGGCGGACCTTGGCACCGACTTCGCGATGCGCCCGGTTGGCCTTGTCCTTGCCGGTGATCTTTTCGCGGCGCAGTTTGTCTTCCGCCTGGGTGGCGCGGAAGAGGTTGGCAGCAAGTTCCGTGCTGCCCATGTGATCAAGGATGTGCTGGCTCTTCTTCAAGCCTTTGCGGCGATGGATGTCTTGGGCACCGAGACCACCGTAGAGGCCCATGTAGCCATGATTTTGAAAGATGGCGTAGTCTCGCGGCTCGATGACGCCCGCACCCTTCGCTGCATCGGCGAGCTTGCTGTTATGCTGGCGTAGTTCGCCACGAATGGTCAGGCGGCGCTGTTCCTCCATCTCCTCATCGCTGAGCTCCTGGCGCCGCGTTTGAATGGCAAAGTATGTCTGGCCCTGCGCCACGATTTTCTTCGTGGGATCTGCGTTTTGAATGACGAGGTAGCAGGCATAGCGCGAGAGCATCACCGTTTTCAGACTGCGCTGTGCGCCACTGCCAATCTCGACCATTTCGGTGACCTCAACGAAATGGTCGTCCACCCTCTGGCCGCTGTTGAAGCAGGCGGTGCGGGCGGACTCGATGACGGCTTGGAAATTTCGGTAATCGGCGTAGCCGAGCACCCGCGCAAAGTCACGGCTGGACCAGAATTCATTTCCCGCCGGATTGGTTCGGCGGATTTGCTCGAATGGAGTGATTTCGTTGCTCATGGCGGACTCAAAAGTGACTCATTTACAAGCTCTGACAAGATGCATGATTTGATCCGAATCCGTCCACAGGCTTGCCGTCGATGTTGATCGCTCAAACATCTGCCATGACCGCGCCGCCCTGAGGAACCTTGCCTCGAAGGGCTTCCCTGCGTGATTCACCGCCTTCGCCGCGTATGCGAAGGCATGAAATGCTCTCTGCTTTGCCTGATGCTCTGGAATGCCTCGCTGCTGTTGGCGGCGGAGACGGAGTGGGCTCTGGAATCGCCGCGTGACGAGGCGCTACCTGAGGCGGTGCAAAAAGAAACCGGCGGGCATGATGGAAAGGGATCGCTCGTGCTCGAAACAGGCGCGGGAGAGCATTGGATCGGCTGCTGGACGAAGACGGTGCCGGTGACAGGCGGGAAGCACCAGCGCTTCATCGCTTGGCGAAAGCACAGCGCGATGCCGGAGCCGCGACGCAGCGTGTATGCGCGGGTGATCTGGCAGGACGACAAAGGCCAGCCGGTGAAGTGGGAGAC
>JBEIGR010000396.1:0-5591 GCA_040381795.1 Verrucomicrobiaceae bacterium
AGCTGCGAACTGAGCGCGGCTCATCTCTTTCTCGTTGGGAGTGGGAGTGCCTGCACCGACGATGGGCTGGCCAGCCTGGGCGGAGCCCGCAGGGCCATTGGTGACGAGGGCGGTGAGCTTATCGAGCTCGGCCTTCAAGGGTGCGGTGGCGGCGGTGATGCCTGCGGTGACGGCGGTGTCGAAGAGCTTCTTCGTTTCGGCGTCTTCGAGGTTAAGCTCGAACTTCTGAGGCGCAGGCTTGTGGGCCTTGATGGCGGCTTCGAGTTGGTCTTCCGTTTCATCCCCATTCACGGAGATGCCAGCGAGGGAGGCGAGGGCGATGATCAGTTTATTCATTGTGGATTCTTTTGGAGTCGAGCTTGAACGCGTGTCAAATAATGCGGCGGGCAGCATCGTAAACTTGGCGGCCCACTCAGCTTTGAAGGCGCGTGCCTTGGTGCCTTTGATCAGCTCATCCGCCCAGCCTGCGTCGATGGCTTCGGAGCCGAAGAACCAGGTGCCGAGCTGAGCTTTCATGAGGTCGCGGATCTCGAACTCGTCTTTGCCGGTGCGCTCGGTGTAGAGAGTGACGATGCGGTCTTCGAATTGCTTGATGACCTTGGCTGCGGCGTCCATCTCGTCGGCATTTCCCATGGCCCCGCCGGTGACCCGGTGGATCATGATGCGGCCATTTTCGGCGATGCGGATTTTGTTTCCGGCCAGCATGATGACTGAGCCCATGGAGGCGGCGAGGCCGGTGATGTTGACCGTGATGCTCGCGCCGGAATTTTTCAGCGCATCGTAGATGGTGAAGCCGTCATTGCAGTCGCCGCCTGGGGTGTCCAGATTGAGCGTGATGTTTTTCGGCGAGCCTGCTGCTTTGAGCTGGGCGGCGAAGTCTTTAGCGGACACCCCGAAATAGCCGATCTCGTCGGTGATGTCGATGGTGAGGGAGTCGGAGCCAGCGTTTTGAATGGTGAACCAGGAGCGCATGATCTGCGCCGAGTGTCAAAGGTCAGGCGTCGTCATCCATGGCATCGAGCTCCTGGGCGATGGTCTCCGGTGAGAGGGCGGAGAGCACGCCGCTGGAGGCCTGCGTGAGACGGAGACCGAGGCCGATGATGGTGGCGATGCTGGCGGGGACTTTCACCTGGTCGATCCTTTGCCCGGTGGCCTGCGCGATGGCGTAGCGGATGTTGTCGAGCTTTTCATCGATGCTGGCATGACGGGTGGCGATGCCGCTGCCGCCGGTGGTTTTCTCGACGTAGTCCTCAGCGGTGGCGAGGTTATTGTCGAGCTTCTCCATCTCGGCTTTGTGATCGCGCCCGAGATCCACGGAGGGATCGGGATCGCAGACGAAGTCGATCTCGTTCCAGTCATCGACCTGCGCGAACTGGTAGAGTGGACCACCTGGCAGCATGGCATCCCCAATGATGAACTCCCAGACCCATTGAAGGTGCGGATACAAAAGGGAGCGCATGTTTTCATAGGCGCGATTTACCTTCTGGATGATGGCCCGCGCACTGGCACCGCCGAGGGAGCCCATGGAGAAGATCCACTCAGGCGGCATCCCGAAGTTATAAATGAAAGGGGTGGTGAGCTGCTCCAAAAGGGCGGCGAAGTTCACGGCCTCTCCACTGGTGAAGAACTTGATGTCTTCGCCCTGGGCGAGTGGAATCATCACGGCTCCATCGTGAATCTCGATGAATCGTTTTCCGGTATCGACCGCCGGGGTGCCGGTCTCGCTCCCGGCCATGACCTGCTTCATGGCGTGCGGGGCCTGCCCGGTTCCGGTGGTGGTGACACCGAGGAGGGAGGCTCTGATTTTGGCCGAGTGTTTCCTAACGGCTTTGAGGTCGAGCGTGTCGAGCAGGTCATTGCCACTCGTGAAGATGGCGGGGGTGCCGTGCTCCTGGCCGAAGCGGATGTTCTCTTTGAGGTGAGAGACGAAGGCGGCCTCGATGTCGCGGGTGGCGGCTTTGGCATCCCAGGCATTTCCTTCGAGCAGGATGCGGACGCGGGCCAACTGGCCGAGGCCATTGTAAAGGAGACCATCATTCCACTTTTCGACCTTGGCGTCGTAGGAGCCGAGCGGGCTGGTGAGCTGATCGCGGGTGAAGGTCTGGAGCTGGCAGCGGCGGCGGGATTTATCGGTGAGCGGCCAGTCGCGGGTGGACTCGTCACCCTTGACCTTTTGGCAGATGGAGGATCCATCCCCGAGGATGGCCGATAACCAGCGCGGCTGCAGCTGATAGAAGGTGCTTTCCTTCCTCAGATCGCACGCGGTGGCATTCGCCCACTTTTGGAAAAGAGCAGTGGCGGCGGCGCGGAAGGCGGGATTTTGCGACGTGGACTTCATCCCGATGCCTTTGCCGATGGCTTCTTTCGGCAAAGTCTGCACGGCGTATTTCACAACTGGGATCTCGTCCTGCAAGAAGCGGGAGATCTCCACGCGATTCCGATTTTTGGACATGGACTCCAGCGTGCGCGAGGTCCACATGCGCTGCGGGGACACTCGGGTGGTGCCGGTGGTGATGGGCAGCGAATTGGTCACCGTCATGGCGGGTGCTTTGCTGGTGACGGAGGAAGGCTTGCGTTTACTCATAGGACATTGGCGGTGGAGCTGGGGCCTTCGAAGGTCTCATGCGGGGTGCCCACAAAGCGGAAGCCGAAGGGCCGCGAGTAACTGGCAGCGGTGGCTCCGGCGATGACGGCCTCCAGGTGCTCGATGGCGTCCTTCAGCGCGAGGCGGCGATCCTCGGGTGAGGTGCCGCGCCACTGGAAGGTGGAGGAGCTGCCCTCGCTGGAGACCGACAGGGCCTCGGCATTCCCGGCGGCGGCCTGCTCCAGGTATAAATCGACGAGCCACTGCTTCTGTGCAGTAGCGGTGGGGTGGAGGAGTCGGGCGTGAAAGAGGAGATCCTCCCGCAGCTCAGAGACGGTGGCAGCCATGGATCATGGCCCGGTGTCAAAGGTCAGAATGCTAAGAGACCGGCGGCGCGTCCGATCTGGGATCCGAGGAGAGCGTATTTCCCACAGTCACCGAGATGGTCCTGGGGCACGCGTTTCCAGAGCCCAGTCTGGCGGTCTTTCTGCTGCGCACTGAGGCCGTGCAGGAGCTCGAAGTCGGCATCGACCGGGATGACGATGCGCGGTCCTTTTTTCCGCTGGATGCGGCGACCGTAGAACTCATCCTTCAGCTGCGTGTCGGAGTAGGTGTAGAGGCGCACATCCATGGTGCGGGAGGCGGCGCGGGTCTCATTCCATGTGCCGACTGCGCGGGGGTCTCCTTTCACGGGCCAGAGGAAGCCGCCGGACCGCTGGCAAATATCATAGACCTCCTCGGTGTTCCAGCTGGAGTCGATGTAGCCTACGACGGGATACAATTTTTCATTGGTGCCTGCGAGGTAGTATTGACGGGCGCGGAGGAACTCGGGGGAGAGGAGCTCTTTCTCGGCCACGACTGAGCCCCAGTCGATGTAGAAGAGGTCGCCATTCGGCATGGCGGCGATGACGGCCCAGTGCGTGGCTTTTTCGCCGGGGTCTGCGAGGAGCATGAGCAGCGCGGGCTTTGACGGGATGACGCCGCGAGCATAGACGCCTTTGAGCGCGAGGATGTGTTTTTCGGTGACGTTGTAACTGAGGACGGACCAGGGGAGACCGAGCCACGAGTTGTAGAAGTTTTGGAGGCCGGTGCTGAGCAAGTCTCCTTTTTCGAGGAACTCTTTGGCCATGTCACCGAAGGACACTTTGGGCGCATAGAAGGACGGGATGCGGAAGCTGCGATCGGACATGGCGGCGGAGGCATTGCGGTGATGCTCCTCGTATTTTTCGATCATGCCTGGCTTGTGATCGTCGGAGATCTCGCAGCCGTTTTTCGGGCAGATGAAACGGGCGCTCTCGCGCACCCTGGCGATGTCCCAGGTGCCATCGACACGGCGTGCATCCGGCGACCAGATGAGGGAGCGGTAGGTGTCGGACACGGCGCGATCCTGCTCCGCCTCCAAGATGGACTCAAGGTCTTCATCCTCTTCGCCGGTGCGGCGGACCTCAAACTCGAAGGGGAAGTAGTGACCACAGTGCGGGCAGGGCACATTGAAATGCGTCTGGGTGCCGCGCTCGTAGGTCTTCCAGGCGAGATGGTTGGGCGTGTTCGGGGAGAAGTCCATCATCTGGAGTTCGAGGCCTCGGAACTCTTTCGTGCGCTCGAAGGCGAGTTTGATGGGGTGGGCCTCGGGTGCCTGCTCGGAGTCGTGGTGTTTGACTTTGGCGGCTTCGCAGATCCACACGATTCCTTGCGTCGAGCCGGAGGTGCTTGTGTCCGAATTGATGCCTTCGAACACGATGGGCCCGCCGGACATTTCCATGTAGAGCGACCGGAACTTCGTGCGGTCGTAGGGCTTGTGCACGCGCAGGCAGGTGTTCTCCTCGATGAGTGCGGCGAGTCGTTTTTCACTGATCTCGACGCGGAGCCAGTCCTCCGAGTTGCCCAGGATCAAAGTCGGCATCGGGCTGTGCGCGATGCGGTAAGCCAGGACCATGATGGAGCAGGTGGTCTTGAGGGTTTGGGATCCGCCGGTGATGGTGAGTGAGCGCACGCCCGACTGCGGGTGGCCGCACTCTAAGATCGAGCGCATCATCGGGCGGCGTCTAATGCTGAAGGGCCCTGCACTGGCGGGTGCCATCTTTGCAGGCAGCACGATGTTTTCCTCACACCACCGAGTGACGGATGGTGCGACGGAGAACTGGAAGTCCTCGCGCATGAAGGCAGCGATGCGGGAACTCATGCGGCTCGTTGGCCCTCGGGCGCAAATTCATCCGGGGCGTCGAGGCATTGCTGGATCTGGGGGTAGAGGCGGTTGATGAGATACTCGGTGCCCCCTCGGATGGCCTGCTGTTGGTTCTGGGGGTTCACGAGCACGGCCGCTTCGGCTGGCATGTTGGCCAGCATGTTTCTCAAGGGGATGATGAAGCTGGACCGGAAGGCGTGGAACTCATTGGCGGGGATCAGACGACGCTGGTCGATCTCCCATTGGGTGAACTTTTGGAGGGCCTTGTCGTAGTCGGCCCGCAGCTTCATCAAAAGCCCCGCCTGGGCTCCGGCCATGGCCACGTCACGCGGGATGGCTTTGCCTGTGTCCTTTTCGGTGCCGCCGAGGCAGAAGCGCCACATTTGGAAATGCTCCCACCACATGCTCCAGGCGGCGTTCCTCATCTGCTCCGGCTCTGAGAGTAGGCTTTGATCCTGATAGACCGACGCTGGAGGTGCTGGGGGTGCCAACGGCGACGCGCTGGCGATCACCGAGACCTCGACCGATGTCATCGGCTCAGTGGGTGGCTTTGCCATGGCGGAGACCATGGTGGCCTGCGAAAATCGCTTCCAGTCAGGGTGCCCACACTTCGCGTGACGCTGAGCTGTGCGCAAAGAGATGCCCGTGCTGGTAGCGTATGCTTTCAGCACGGCAGCGAAGGCCCTGTCCTTTGAGTTACTCACAGTGTCGCATTTCCGACAAAAGCGGCATGTCAATAGATCGCGACACGCGTGACGCCATTTCCCCTGTCGCTTTTGGCAAGTCGCGACAATCCGTTTTTCGTCTGGGGGACAATTAACC
>JBEIGR010000397.1:0-5589 GCA_040381795.1 Verrucomicrobiaceae bacterium
GCGCGGAGGCGGGCAGTGATGAAGGCAGTGTCCGTGGTGTCCTGGGCAAAGGTTTCCTGCTCGCCGTAGCTTTTCGCCGCTGGTGCATCGCAGATGACGGGGCGTTGATCGTTGCCGAGGGCATAGTCACGCAGCGTGGGGGCACCACTGCCGACGAGCAGCGAAAGCTCATCCAGTGGCGTGTGGGCGATGTGCTCCACGCGGCGCAGCCCGGCGGTGTTTAGTCTGGCGGCGAGCTGCGGACCGACGAGGGGCAGCCATTTGTTCTCCAAAGGCCACAGGAAGCCCTGCTCGTGCCCTGGAGCCACTTCGATGAAGCAGTGTGGCTTACGCAGTTTGCTGGCGATTTGCGAGATGAGCTTGTTCGCGCCGACGCCGACGGAAACGGAGAGCTTGAGGCTCTGCGCGATGGCCTTTTGCATCTTCGCAGCGGCATCGCAGGCCTTGGTTTGACGTGCGCCGTGCAGATCGAGGTAGCATTCATCAATGGAGGCTAGTTCGACGATGGGCGTGAAGTCATAGGCATACGAGAACATGAGGTGCGAGAAGCGCTCGTATTTATCGAAGTCGCACGGCAGCACGATGAGGCCGGGGCAGAGCTTGCGTGCGCGAGCGGTGGGCATGGGCGTGTAGATGCCCATTTTTCGGGCCTCGTAGCTGGCAGAGGCGATGATGCCGCGCCGCTCACCGCCGACAGCGATGGGCCGCCCGCGCAGCTTTGGGTCCGCCGCCTGCTCGACGGAGGCGAAGAACGCATCCGCATCGAAGTGCAGAATCATGGCGCATCACCTTTCCGAAAGCCGCAGCAGGGCGATGAGCACGCCCTGGATGACCAGTTCGCGAGCGGGGATGAGATCGGGGTACTTCGGGTTCGAGGCGCGGAGGTAAGGCACGCCGTTTTGCACCACGAAACGCTTCAGCGTCGTCTCGCCATCGATCAGCGCGGCCACGATGTCGCCATGCCGTGCCTCGCGAAACTCCATGATGACCACATCGCCCTCCAAGATGGCCGCATTGCGCATGGAATCGCCACGGACCTTCAGCGCAAAGGTGCGGGCGTTTTTTGGCAGGCGCAGCGTGGTGGGATCAATGTCGATGCAGGCCTCCATCCGCCCATCCACCGTGGATTCCGGCTTTCCCGCGATGATACTGCCGAGGAGGGGCACCTGATGCCGCAGCCAAGAACGATTCTGCGAGAGCCAAAGGAGCTGAAGGACGTGATTTTGGCGTGGAGTGAGCATGTCCTGCCAATACTGTTCACTAGAACAATTTCAAGAGCGGTGTTTCGTCATTTTCAGTCACGACTGGCTCGTCCCCGGCCTGCGGCACTGGCGGGGCGATGGCGGCGCACACGGCCTCCGTTTTGTTCCGCGCCTGATTGGCGAGTGTGGAGACGCGATAGGCCTCCAGATACTCGCTTTCATAGGGTTTAAAGAAGGCGCGGAGGTCATCCGCACGCAGGGCGGGATCGAGCCAGGCAGCGGCCGCCTCGTCTTCGAGGATGAGCGGGCTGCGGTCGTGGAATTTGCCCATATAGCGGCCCGGTGGCGTGGTGAGCACACTCATGGAGGTAATGACCGCATCCGCACTCCTCCACACGTCCCAAATGCCCGCGAGGAGCAGCGGTGCCTCATCGGCACGATGGATGAAGTAAGGTGTGCGGCTATCCGGCCACTCATGCCAGCCACGCACGGGGATGAGGCAGCGCTGCTTTAAAATCGGCCCGCGATACGAGGCCAGTTCAAAGACCGACTCGCAGCGTGCATTGAAGGTGTGCAGGAATTTCTTCGATACCTCCGCCATGCTGCCCTTTGCCCATGAGGGGATGAGGCCAAAGCGCATGCGCTCGATGCCGAACTCGCCGTTTTCCTGCGTCAGCACATCCGCGTAGTCGGTGGGGCAGATGTTATGCGCGATGTACGTGTCCGCTTTTTTGTCCTCACGCTCCTTTTTGCGCCGCTCGATGCCTAGCGCACGCCCGCCGAGTGAGAGAGCGGGGATCTTCGCGAATTGGTTCAATCGGCCACACATGCGAATAAAAATAGTGGCGGACAGGGAGGGATTCGAACCCTCGGTACCGGATTAGGGTACACACGCTTTCCAGGCGTGCTCATTAGACCACTCTGACACCTGTCCTTGAGCTCCACTTCCTGAGAGGCAGAAAGCGAGCGCGGATAGTGGCGCAGGCAGGCAGGGTGGCAAGCTGATTTTACCCCGGAGATGATCACGCCAAGGGAAGCAGTTCCTTGATCGGCTCGCCAAAGGGCAGAATGGGCATCGGGCGGCCTTGGAAGTCGTCGAAAGTATCGTTCGGGTCGATGCCGAGATGCTGATAAACCGTGGCCCAGAGGTCATTCGGGCTCAGCGGACGCTCGATGGGGAATTCCGCCCTCGGATTCGTGGCACCGATGACCTGGCCGTTCTGCATGCCGCCTCCACTGACGATGAAGGACATCGCCTGAGGCCAGTGATCGCGGCCTGGCTGGCTCACGCCGGTCTGCGTGCCGATCTGAGTGTTGATCTTCGGCGTGCGGCCAAATTCGCCGGTGATGATGACGAGCACATCTTTGTCGAGGCCACGCTGATGGATGTCCTCGATCAAAGCGGACGCAGCCTGATCATAAACCGGCATGCGCCAGCGGCAGTCGGCATACATATCGCAGTTCACCGCGTGGCTGTCCCAGTTGTAGGTGCAGTTCTTCGGGATCGGCGTGGAGAAGGGATTCTCCCAGACCATGGTCACAAAACGGCAGCCAGCCTCCACGAGCCGTCGTGCCATGAGACCACGCTGACCGTAGGTGCTATGGCCGTAGCGCTCGCGGACTTTGGCGGGCTCGCGGCTCAGATCGAAGGCCTCGCGCACTTTCGGTGTCGTGAGCATGCCAAAGGCCCGCTGGCTGAAACTGTCCATCGCCTCCATTAGGCTGCTGCGGTCCATCTCGCGCTTCAGATTGTCCATGCCCTTCAGCAAATGCATGCGGTCATCGAGACGGCCTGCCATGTCCGGCGTGAGGCCGATGTTTTCGACTTTGAAGTCCTTCGCACTCGGATCACCCACCACCATGAAGGGCGATGACGACTGCCCGAGGTAAGCCGAGCCGAGTGAGAAGGTATCAATCCCGCTACGGCTGCGATCCACACCGGCCACGCACACTGGCATCGCCTCGCCGCTGCGCTGGAGCTTGCGCTGCACGATGGAGGTCACGGAAGGCGCATCATTCACAAAGCCCACCGGCAGCGCGGGCAGACGGCCGGTCATGAAGCGTTTGTGGCCACCGCCGTGGTCACTGAACTCGTGATGCACGCTACGGATGATGTTGAATTTGTCCGCCATTTTGGCCTGACGTGGAAACAACTCGCTGATATGCGTGCCGGGCACGTTCGTGCGGATGGGATTGAGCACGCCGCGATACTCGACGGGCGCGTTCGGCTTCATGTCGTAGCTTTCGAGTTGCGACATACCGCCTGGCAGCCACACAAAGATCACCGATTTGTCCTTCAGCTTGCGCCCGGCGGCCTTGGCGATGCTTTCTGCCCGCAGCGTATCGGCCAAAGACCAGCCGGTGAGCGCCAGTGAGCCCATGCTGAGGAAACTCCGACGTGAAAGCGGACCGCGACAGGGAGGTGAGGAATCAAAAAGCATGGTTGCCATCTTCTACGAGGCCAAACGCCCACCTTTTCAAAGACGCCTCAAACCGATCCGTGCCTGAACTGGGCTGCGGGAGCCTTCTCCAGCGAACGGAAGGTGAATCCATACCGCTTCGGCCAGAGCACACACGCCGCCGTCACCATGGCGAGATGGTAGTGCGGCATCTCGATGCGTCCCTGACCAGCGGGGGTGTAGGCGATGAGGGCAAAGATGAGATAGCCTGCCTTTCCACCCGTGAGCAAGCTGCGACCGATCAGCCACAGCCAGGTGAAAACAAACAAAAGCAAGCCCACAAGCCCCATCTCCATCCACAACGAGACGTACTCATTGTGCGGGGCAAAGAGCGTGCCGGAAATGCCCGTGCCATGGCCGAAGACCGGTCTTTCCATCGTCGCCTCCCAGGCATCGGCTACGTCTTTGGCACGTTCGGGAGACTTCAGTTTCTCGAAGTCGAGATTGAGGATGGCATCGAGGCGGTCGGCGGTGTTTTTATCCTTCATCGCCCCCTGGCCGGTCTTGCTTTGCAGCACGGCCACACCCGCGCCGAGCGCCGGGATGGTGATGGCGGCCACCAAAGCGAGGAAGCCAAGGTTTCGCCGCGCATTCATGAGGATGTAAACGCCACACATGAGGACGAGCACGACCATGCCGCTGCGGCCATAGGTGAGGCCTACGCCAGGAATGGCCACGCCGATCATGAGGCAGTTGAAGCGGAAATTCTTCGAGAGCGCGAAGATGATCCCGAGCATCTCACACAGCACCACGGGCGGGAAATTCGGGTGCCCATTGAAGCCGGCGTAGCGTCCGTTGATGCTGGTGAATTTCGCCATGCCCATCGCCTCATAGATTTCGGAACCGGTGGTGAGCAGCATGGCAAACACCGCCGCCCACAGCGTGGTCTTCTGCCACTTCTCCGTCGAGAGCACGGCCATGGTGGCGATGATGACGAGCATCATGCGGGCGAGGTCCATCGCCACCTGATCCTGAGCCGAGGAATCAAAGCGGCGCAGCACCATGGCATCAAAAAATCTCACCGCAGGCAGCAAGGCCACGCCAAGCGTGGCGAGGCAGAGCTTGGGCCGATTCATCAGCGAAAAGATGATGCAGAAGAAGACCGAGCCGAAAGTGAAGATAGCCGGTTTGATCGGCGAGATGCCCGCATTGAAACTGCCGATCACGGCATCCGCCGCCATCGCCCCGAGCATGCCGCCACAAACCCACACGAGGACCCATTCGCGAAGACGGGTCCAGCCGGAGGGGCGGGGCATGGAGGCGGCGTAGGTCATGGTTTCGTATGCGCATGCCAGGCCTGGAACATGAGCACGTCCCAGAGGTAGAAGTGCCAGTTCCGTGTGCCGCTGAGGTGCTCGGCCCATTTTTGGCGGATGGGTGCGGCGTGGAAGAAGCCTTCGCGCTTCAGGCGGCACTCGCTGAGCAGATCCTCCGCCCATTCACGCAGCGGACCGCGAAGCCAGACATCGAGCGGGATGCCAAAGCCACGCTTCGGGCGGTCGATGAGCGTCTTGGGCACATGTTTATAGAGCGTTTCACGCATGAGCCACTTCCCACGGCCATCACGCACCTTCATGTGAAACGGAATGCGCCAGGCGAACTCGATGATGTCGGTATCGAGCAACGGGATGCGGCCTTCGAGGCTCACGCCCATCGCGGCGCGGTCCACCTTCGTCAAAATATCACCCGTCAGATAGGTCTCCATGTCGAGATGCATCATGCGATGCGTGAAATCACTCACGCGAGGCCACGAGGCGGTATCGGTGATGGCGGTGACGGGATCTTTGCCGTCGATGACGATGTCCTGCGGCTTCTTCCAATGGGACATGAGGTTCAAATAGAGCGTCTCCATGCCCGGCGCGGCGATGACCTCGGCCAGCTTGTGAAGTTTATCACCCACCGGGATGTGGCGGAGGCGTTTCGGCAGC
>JBEIGR010000398.1:0-5559 GCA_040381795.1 Verrucomicrobiaceae bacterium
CTCGAAAAATCACGCCGATGTGCCCGTGCTCATCAATGGCACGCCGGTCCACATCCTCGCCAGCCATCCCACGCCGCCTGTGTTTGATGCGCCTGGAGCAGGTCTGCCCTGGATCGCTGGTGTCGATCACAATGGTCGCCGCAACAGCGATGAAATCCGCTTCTGGTCCGATTACATCAACCCCGCCGCTTCCAGCTACATCTACGACGACACTGAGACATCCACCACTCCAGGCGGTGGCCTCGCTCCAAACTCGCGCTTCATCATCTGTGGGGACCAAAACGCCGACAACAATGAAGGTGACAGCACCGATCCCGCGATCAAGCAGCTCATCGGCGGCATCGCCACGGTCGGCGGCGCGGCCATTCCAGCGAACCCGCTGGTGAATAGCACCTTTGTCCCCGCGGGTGGCGCAGGCCCTCAGCCGGATGATACCGCAGACTTCAGCGGCGGTGTGCGTGTGGACTACGCGCTTCCATCCATCTTCGGTTTCGATACGCCTACTGGCGGCGTCTTCTGGCCCGGCGCTGGCGATCCGATGAGCGGTGCCGTCGCCGCCTCAGATCACCACCTCGTCTTTGTGAATCTCACGCTCAATGGCGTCACCCTGCCGCCGAGCACGAATTTGACCAACTACTATGCCCCCGCCTCCGGTTTGACTGGCACCGCCCTTCAAGCCGCCCTCCACAACATCATCGACGACCATGTCATCCTTGATTACAACACCGTGGACGACGTGATGCGCATCATTGATGAAGCCGCTAACGACAGCAGCGCCGTGCGCCTTCTTTACTCCAACGCCAACCTGCCCAAGACCTCATCGAGCTGGAACCGCGAACACGTCTGGCCGCGCAGCGATGGCGTCGGCGATGAAGGTGCGGACTTCAGCGATATCCATCACCTCTTCCCCTGCAAAGACAGCGTGAACAGCCTGCGCTCGAATTTCCCCTTCGACGTGACCACCGGCAGCACGACCTCCGATCCGTTCGCGCCCGAATCGCGGCTCGATGGCAATTCCTGGGAGCCTCTTGACCGCGACAAAGGCGTCGTCGCCCGCGCCCTGCTCTACATGATGACCCGCTACGACGGCAGCGATGTGCTCAGCAGCGATCTCGTTCTCGCCAATAGCACCGGCCCGGTCGGCACACACGGCGTGCTCAGCACCCTGCTTGCCTGGCACCAAGCCCATCCGCCCACCGACTACGAACGCAGCCGCAACAACGCCATTTACAGCGGCGTCACCGTCAGCGGCATCCTCCGCGCCCAGGGCAATCGCAATCCCTTCATCGACTTCCCGCAGTTCGCCGATGGCATCTACCTGAACACCACTGCGCAGTCCTTCAACAAGTGGCAGCTCCAGCGCTTCACCTTCGCCCAGCTCCAAAACGCCGCCCTCACTGGACCGAACGGCGATCTCGATGGCGACGGCCGCAGCAACTACGCCGAATTCCTCCTCGGCGGCAATCCCAACGCCGGCAGCGATGAGCCTCTCGCCGCTGCCCGCACGGGAAACAACCTCACCCTCACCTTCCGCCGCCCCAAGGGCATCACTGAGCAGGCCCGCATCGAAGTCTCCACCGATCTCAGCACCTGGACCACCGTCCCCGGTTGGGAAACCGACTCCGTCATCACCGACGAAGGCGACTACCAGCGCCTCGACTACACTCTCACGATCACCTTGGACGGGAAGTTCTACCGCGTGGTGTTTTAATAAGGCACGTAGATGCAAAAGCTTGTCACCATCTACCTTGATAACATGGCCTACGAAGGCTCCAGCATGTTCAAAGACCACGCCGGCAAGCACGGCCATGTTGAAGAGCATCTGAAGACCGACCTCGCCGAAGGCTAGTGGATCGTCTCCACCACCGCCTTCGGCGGATCAGCCGATGGCTACACCGCCCGCGGCTGGCTCGCTGGCGTGCTGGCGAAGAAAACGCAGGTGACTTCAGTGCCGCTTTCTCCTTGAGTGGTGCCCAATCAATTGAATGTAGTGATTTCAGAGTGTGGAAATCATTCCGCTGGCGTGCATACTGAGTTTCAGGAAAGCCGGATAAGCAGATGGGGTCCAATCCACCCGCAAGTCTCGGGCACTCATTCCCGATGGTGTGTGAAGAACACGTTGCACGAGGCTTTGTGACCTCCGCGAGAATTTGGAGATGGGTGGATGATGGTGCGCCTTCATTCCTTCTTTGCTCTGTGTTTGTTTCCCCTGGCTTTGCTGGCTCAGCCTGCGGTGACGCTGCCGGAGACGCATCGCATCGCCACGGAGCATGGTGAGCGGGTGTATGAAGTGGCCACGGATGAACTGGCGTTGGAGGATGCCAGCGGTCAGCAGCAGGTGCAAAAGCAGACGACGGTAGCGAATGCGCATGCGGCGCGGGTGAGGGCGGTGGCCTTGAAGGGAGACCTTGTCGTGTATGAGCAAGGCAGGCCGCGCGACGATAGTTCCCGCCGCATCGTGCGGAAACAGCTCGCAGTGCGGCTCCGCCCCGGGGCCGATTTGCAGGCCTTAGCCGCAGCCTCGGGATTGCGAGTCGTGGGAGCGCATCCGAGTGCGGCGGGCTATGTCATGTTTGAGGCGGCGGACTCGGGCGCGGCGCTGCTGGCGGTGGAAGTGCTCCGCGCTAGGCCCGAAGTGGCGGCGGTGGAGCCGCAACTGGCCCGCCAGCAGAAGAAGCGCTTCATTCCCAATGACACGCTCTTCACCCAGCAGTGGCATTTGCGGAATACCGGGCAAGGCAGTGGCCTAGCGGGCGCGGATGTGAATGTGACGAGCGTTTGGGACAGCTACAAAGGCGCTGGATTGCGCATCGGCGTCGTGGATGACGGTTTGCAGACCGCGCATCCCGATCTTAGCACGAATGTGGATACGGTGAACGATCATGATTGGAACGACGGCACGCCGGATGATCCGAATCCGGTGCTGACCGCAGATTTTCACGGCACTTCCTGCGCGGGCGTGGCAGCGGGGCGTGGCAACAACAACCTCGGCATCAGCGGCGCGGCACCTGAGGCGACGTTGATCGGTCTGCGCCTGATCGGCGCGGCGACGACGGATTCGCAAGAAGCGGAGGCCATGGGCTGGAAGAATGACATCATCCAGGTGAAATCCAATTCCTGGGGGCCAAACGACGACGCGCGGACGCTGGAAGGCCCGGGCACGCTGACGCTGGCGGCGCTGCAAACCGCAGCGACGAGCGGTCGCGGCGGCAAAGGCACGATCATCCTCTGGGCTGGCGGCAATGGCGGCGATGTGGGCGATGACTCAAACTACGACGGCTATGCGAACAGCATTTACACCATCGCTGTGGCTGCACTGAGCAATGATGGCACGCGGGCCTATTACAGTGAACCAGGCGCGAATCTCATCGTCACCGCGCCATCCAGCGGCGGCACGCTGGGCATCGTCACGACCGATCTCGTCGGCACAAGCGGCTACAACACCGGCAGCGTGAGCGGCGAACTGTCGGATACAAACTACACGAACGACTTCGGCGGCACCTCGTCCGCCACCCCGCTGGTCGCTGGCTGTGTGGCGCTGCTGCTCCAGGCGAATCCGAACCTCGGCTGGCGGGATGTGCAGGAGATCCTCATCCGCAGTGCCACGAAGAACCATGTGGCTGATACAGACTGGGCAGACAATGCAGCGGGCATTCATTTCAATCACAAATACGGCGCGGGCCTCATCAACACGCAGGCCGCCGTCACCATGGCCTCGACGTGGACGAATCTCGTGTCGCAAACGAGTACCAGCAGTGCGCAGACGGGCCTCAGCGTCGCCATTCCCGATAACAACGCCACCGGCATCACACGCAGCTTCGATCTCAGCGCGTCAAATCTCCGCGTGGAGCAGGTCACCCTCACTTTGAGCGCCACTCATGCTTCGCGCGGGCATCTCGCCGTCAGCCTGACCTCCCCCTCCGGCATGGTCAGCAGGCTGGCGGAGCGCCACGCGGACACGGGCGACCACTACAGCGCGTGGAATTTTAGCAGCGTGCGCTGCTGGGGTGAAAACTCGCAGGGCACC
The DNA here is from genome assembly GCA_040381795.1 of Verrucomicrobiaceae bacterium. Lineage (GTDB taxonomy): Bacteria > Verrucomicrobiota > Verrucomicrobiia > Verrucomicrobiales > Verrucomicrobiaceae > Prosthecobacter. The sequence continues at coordinate 4,028 of JBEIGR010000398.1, forward strand.
TGGACGCTGCGTGTGAGCGATGTCACCACCGGCACCACGGGCACGCTCACCGCCGCATCATTGACTGTGCATGGCACCGTCGCCGGACCGGTCAATCAGCCGCCAGTGATCAGCGCCGCCTCGCTGTCACAAAGCGGCACGGTCTTCACCGATCAAACGCTCACTCTCGGCACGGTCAGCGCCAGTGACCCAGAAGGCGATGCTATCACCCTGGCCTATCAATGGCAGCGCAGCACTGACAACAGTTCCTTCACCGACATCGCCTCAGCCACGGGTGCAAGCCTGGCTCTCAGCGATGCGCACAGCGGCGGTGTCATTCGCTGCCGTATCACGCCGAGCGCGAACACGCAAAGCGGCGCCGCCTTCCTCACCCAGGCCGTCACTGTCAATCGCCGACCTGCCCGCATCGCCCAAGTCGGCACGAGTTACAGCTACGACTCCGATCTCTTTCTCGTCAGCAATGCCACCAGCTTCAGCCGTGACCTCATTATCAACGAATTCAGCCAGGGGGCGCAATCCGGCGCCAATCGCGAGTGGTGTGAGCTGCTCGTTTTGAAAACCACGGACCTGCGCGGCTTCACCCTTGCGGATCGTTCAGGCACCTACACCACCTTTGCCAATGTCGACCTCTGGAGTGCCGTCGCGCCCGGCACCACCATCGTCATCTTCAAGGCCACCGAACGCGATGCCACACTGCCATCGGTGGACGATCTCGATCCTGCGGATCGCGTGCTCGTCATCGGCCACAGCAACACCAGCGCCTTTACCGGCGGCACCTGGGGTGGCCTCAGCAACTCTGGCGCGGAAGCCCTCATCATCCGCAACACCAGCGCCCAGATCGTGGACGCCGTGTCCTTCAACAACGACAACGTCTATGATGCCAAGCTCTCTGCTGTGGGGAGCACGAAGGCTGCCTTTTACAGCGGCGACACCGAAACAGGAGTGGATTCCCCGGCGCAATGGATCATAGGCAACGCCAACGCCGCCACACCCGGCGCAGGCAATGGTGGCATCAATACCTCCTTCGTCTCCAATCTGCGCAGCGGCGTTTTCAGCGTGCAGCCGCAGTTTCGCCTCGCCGTCACGAGTGCGAGCGTGCCCGGCTTGACGCTGGATGCAGCCACAGGCCTTCTCGCTGGCATCCCTGTGACCGCAGGCGTTTATCCCATCGTCATCGAGCGCTTCGTCGGCAGCGTCGTGGTCAGCCAGAGCTTCACTCTGCTCGTCACCACCAACACCGCCGCAGGCACCATCCCTGCCGGGCAAACGTGGACCCCCGACAGTAGCACCACCCTCGCAGGCGATCTCCAGGTGCTCGGCAATCTCGATACCAATGGTCAAACCGTGACCGTGAATGGCACGTTGAGCATCTCAGGCACCATTTCGAATGCCACCGGCATCATCGCCTATCTGCACCGCAGTGGCCCGCTGCCGCCGGGCCAGATTCGCCTCATCTCCCATCCCGCCAACGACATCGCCGATCCCGATGGCGATGGCACACCCAATCTGCTCGAGTATCTGCTCGGCACCGA
>JBEIGR010000399.1:0-5547 GCA_040381795.1 Verrucomicrobiaceae bacterium
CAGTTCAGCCCGAATTTGAGCACCTGGGAGACCAGCAGCGCCACACCGGTCATTTTGGCCCAGGACAACGATTACGAAGCCTGCGCCCTGCCTTTCCCGTCTCTCGTCGCCGGCCAGCCACCGCGTTTTTTCCGCGTGCAGGTCACCACCAGCCCATGAAGCCCATGAAACGCCTTTTTACCTTCCTTTTGCTCGCCACCGCTCCTGCCTCTGCGCAGCTCACGGACATCATGACGGGCCATTTTGAGACGCATGTGGATTACGACGGCGGTTTCGAGTTCTTCACCTCGTACAACCCCACCGGCGACTTCAACAATGGCAATGCCGATGTGAGGCTCAATGCGGCCACCACGCGCTTCGTGGCCTCGCCAGCCTGTGTGACGACCTTGCCCGCTTCCATGAGTGAAATAGGTGCCACCGGCTCTCCGGCTTGGATCATGCCTCAAATACCCGTCGTGGGAGCGCCTTACCTCGGCATCCGGGCCGTGTTTGATGAAAACATCTTCTATGACTACTTCTTGGGCAGCTACTTCGCCTTTGGAACTGGCAGCGTGCGCTATCAGGTCACCAGCGTCACCGGCACCGGTCCAGCGGCAGGCGGTTACTTCGGCTTGTACATCGACAGCCTCGGCGAATCCGGCTTCCTCGTGAACACGCACCCCAGCAGTCCCGCACCGGATGAAGTGCAGGCACTCACCGCGAATGCGCACGAGCATTTCTCCTGGGTCTTTACCAAGCCCGGCACCTACAACGTGACCGTCCGAGCGGAGGGAAAGCTGCTTTCGAATGATTCCATCCAGAGTGGTACGGGCGTGTATCACTTCAGCGTGCCGTTTTCATCGCGCCTCAGCGGCTCTGGCACCATCGCACGCCTTGGTTTGGATGGCTCAAACTCCTCCTGGCATCTGCTCCTCGAAGATCCGGCCAACGCCGTGGCCTACCGCTCGAATCAAGGCTTCCTCGAAGTGCCCGGCACCGCTCCAAGGCAGCTCGCGCTCACCTTTTCCGCGCTTGGTAGTAGCGTGGCCAACATTGTCGGCCAAACGCCCGCTCTCGCCGCCGCAGGCATTCCGAATGCAGTGCTGCAAAGCAACAGCGCCACGCTCCGCCTCGTGAGCATCACCGGGCCGGGCCACTTTTCGCTGCTCAACAGCACGGGCAGCTTAACTCTCATGAACTCCGCCGATGGCATCACGGTGGGTGACGCCATCAGCGTCAGCCGCGCGGCCGATCTTGCCACGCTGACTGCCTTCACCGCGAATGGCCTCTACCGCGTGGCTTTCCAGCTCTCCGGCACCACCAGCGGCGGCGCACCCGTCGCCAGCGAGCTCATTACCCTCACCTTTGGTGTCGGCCTCGCCGCCGATCACAGCTACGCGCAGTGGGCGGACAGCTATGAGCGCACTCGGGGGCTCTCCGTTGGCACGCTAACCAGCCAGACCACCGATTTTGACAACGACGGCATCGCCAACGGACTCGAATTTCAGCTCTTCTGGCAGGGCTGCGATCCCACCCGGGCCGACGCAGGCCTGCTACCGCTACCCGCCGTCACCGGGGGCATGCTCGTGGCTGATTTCCTGCGCGATACCTACAAAGACCGTCAGGACGGCACCACCGCGCAACTCAGCGCACAGCTCAGCGCCGATCTCACCACCTGGACCACCCGCACGCTGTCGAACCCAGGCTACCCCGATCAAACTTACGAAACCGGTGCCGAATTCGGCAATGCGCACGGCCGCATCATGCTACGCCGCCTGCGCATCCCGAATCCAGGTACCGTGGGCAAAGCGTTCACTCGGTTCAAATTGAATTGATTCAGTAGCGCAAAAGTGTTGCAATAAAAACTTGCACATCTATGTACCTTCGCGCATTCTTCCACACCCTATGAAAACCACGCTCCCCACCCTCGCCCTTGGTCTTCTGCTCTCCGCCAGCACTGCTTCAGCAGCCGTCTATTCCCTCGGCCACGCCGATTTCGGCATCGGTTATGATGGCGGCTTTGAGCTTCATCATCACGTTCATGCCGGCTCCACTGTGAATGGCAGTGCCATCCTCGCGGATGCCGAGTTCGCCCCCGGCGCTCTCACGGTGCTCGTGCCCTTCATCACCGAAAATCGCCCTGCTGGTGGTCAGTATAACTTTCTCGGCGTCAGCGCTGGCATCCCGGTGTGGACGCTGCCTGAGATCGAAGACGTGAACAAACCTTTCTACGGCATCGGCTCTGAGGAGCTTGATCCGCTCGATTTCGGTGTGCAGCCCTTTGGAGTCTTTGGGGACCTCACCCTGCAACTCCTCAGCGTGGTTAGCGCACCTTCAGGCGGTGACTTCTCCCTCTGGCAGGACAATGGCGGCAGCCCCATCGTGCGCTTCGCCACCTCCAATGGCGTGGATGGCTCCGATTCCTTTTTGGTCACCCCCGGCGGTCATGAACACTACAATTGGAGCTTCACCAAGGCGGGCACTTACGAGCTTCAATTCAGAGTCAGCGGCCTCCATGGGATGGCTGGCTTTGATGATGACATCCAGACCTTCACCTTCCAGGTGGTCCCAGAGCCTTCCAAAGCCATTTTCGCGGGTTTAGGCCTCGGCTTCGTCTTCTTCCGCCGCCGTCGTCCTGTGAAAAGCTAAGCTATTGATTCGCTGCTATCGAATTCACTCCCGTGCCTGATTCAGCGCCTTCTATTCGAGGGCGGTTTCCTGCACGAAGAGTTGAAGTGCTGCACCGATTGCCAATCTGCCGTCGAGTCCGGGGAAGATCATCAACTCAAACAAGCAGAGGTCATTGAATATGCTGTGGCAGCGTAAACCCGATCGTGTCGAGCCTTGGACGGCTCCTGCATCGATCACCCGAGGTCACCTCAACGATCTCAGCACGGGGCTTGGCCAGCAAATGTTCTTCTGGGGCCGCGATGTGCTCACCGATGGCAATCTGCTGGTCAGGAACGGCTTTGAAAAACGCCGCTCGGAGGGACTACAGGCCACCAGTTGCTACTGCAAGGCATGGGAAGGCGGCGTTATCGAGCTGCACGGTGCCTGCGCCGGCTGGTATCCCTGCGAAGGCGGCCAATGCGGCTTCCTTTTCATCCGCAACGCGAAGCGCTGTTACGTCCACCACCGCACCACGCCCGTCACTCCCGGCGAGTATGACTTCAAAGAATTCGACAGCCGCAATCTCGCCGAACTCACCCGCAGCAGCCGCCTCTTCACCGCCTGGCTGGCGGAGTATGAAGCCTGGATCGCGAAGCAAATGGGCCGTGCCTACCGCGAGGAATGCCACGCCATGTTTGCCAAGCTCCCTACCTCCAAACCCTGGCTGGAACCCGAAAATGCCCGCCGCTGGATCGCCACCTTCGCCGCCGGATCGACGGGGCTGCCACGGGCCAAGTCATGGGCAGCCAAAGAGAGCAAAAGAATTGGATTTACTCACTATTTGCTCCAGATGGGCGGCCCGCCATGAGCCGCCCCATTCTTTTCATCCTGCTTACTGCTGCCCATTCTCTGCTAGCCCAGCAGCCGCATCGTCATGATCCGGCGCACAACCACGAGCACGAGGTGATCCCGCTCGACGAGGTCATCATCTCGGCTCCGCTGGATCGTCCGCTGTATCAGCAGGCGCAGGCAGCCTCAATTTTGGCCTCCGATGCGCTGACGCTAGGCAGCGAAGCTTCGCTGGGGCAAACGCTGAGCCGGGTGCCAGGCGTGAGCAGCACTTACTTTGGAGCGTCAGCCAGTCGGCCCATCATTCGCGGCCTCGAAGGAGATCGAATCAAGGTGCTGCAAAACGGCCTCAATACGATCGATGCCTCGGCGGCGAGTCCGGACCATGGCGTGAGCTTTGATGTGTCGAATTTGAAGTCCATCGAGGTCGTGCGCGGCCCGGCGACGCTGCTTTACGGCTCGAATGCCATCGGCGGCGTGGTGAATGCGATTGATGGCCGTATCGTGGATGAGAAGCTGGACGCGGGCACCATTCGCGGCTCGCTCGGTAGCCGTTTCAGCACGGTGGATCAGGGCTATGCCACGAATTTCATGCTGGAAGGCGGCCTCGGTCACGGGCTGGCCTTTCACCTCGAAGGCTTCACGCGTGCGGCGGAGGACTTCCGCGTGCCGGGCGAGCTGCGCTCCAGTGCTTTTCAAGAGAGGAATCCGCTGGCGGCAGGCACTCCGGAACCGCGTGAGGTCGTGGCGAACAGCTATCTCCGAGCCGAGGGGCTGAGCGGCGGCCTGAGCTATGTGTGGGATGAGGGCTTCATCGGCTTTTCATGGTCGGAATATCACTCCCGCTATGGCTCCACGGTGGCGCAGGATGTGTTCATCGACATGAACCAGACCCGCCTGGATGTACGTGGGGCGTTTTACAATCCGCTGCCGAAGATCAAGGAGCTGAGCTACCGCTTTGCGTGGTCAGACTACGAGCACACGGAGTTCGAGGGCGGACAAGATAATACGGTCTTCAAAAATGACGGCTACGATCTCCGGGTGGAGGCGAAGCATGAAAAAATCGCCGGGCTAGAGGGCGTGATCGGTTTTCAATCCGACCGCAGTGATTTCATGATCAGTGGAGAGGGGGCATTCATGCCACCTTCGATCACACAGACGAACTCGGCCTTCTTCTTCGAGGAGCTGGAGGCCACTGAAAAGCTGCGTTTCCAGTTTGGTGGACGTTACGACCACATTGATGTCGATTCGGTGCAAAACGATGTCTTTGGCCCGGCGATCCAGCGGAACTTTGACAACCTCAGTGGGTCCATCGGCGCGGTTTACACGCCGAATGAGAGCTACGCCGCGGCCTTGACCCTCACCTATGCGGAACGTGCACCGACGGCTCAGGAGCTTTTCGCCAACGGCGTGCATGCAGCCACAGGCACCTTCGAACTCGGCAATCCGAATCTCGGCCTGGAGAGCTCGCTGGGCATTGATTTGAACCTGCGGAAGCGCACCGGCTGGGTCACCGGCTCCATCGGCGGCTACTACACCCGCTACAATGGTTTCATCGGCCTTTTCCCCACCGGCGTGGTGCGGGTGGTTGGAGGCGATCCATTCAACGAGTTCACTTACCGCAGCGTCGATGCAGAGTTTCTCGGCGGCGAGGTGGAAGCGCAGTTTCACCTGCTGCATCCGCTAGAGGGCACGGAGGCCGATGCTCCGCGCAAGAATCTGCACTGGGAAGTGCGTGCGGATGCCGTGCGTGCCCGCGATGCGGAAAGCGGCGGTTCCCTGCCCCGCATCCCGCCTTTTCACCTCACCAATGCGCTCGTCTTTCAGCGTGGCGGCTTCACCGCTCGTCTCGAAGGTATCTACGCCGCGCCGCAGGATCGCCTCGCGGCGAATGAGCTGCGCACGGACAGCTACTTCCTTGTGAACGCGTCCTTGAACTACGAGTTCAAGCTCAAGAAGACCACCTGCGATGTGTTCGTCAAAGGCATGAACCTCACCAACGAGCAGGCCCGTGAACACACCTCCTTTTTGAAGGACCAGCTCCCACTGCCGGGTCGCGGTCTGGTGGTGGGCATGCAGATGAAGTTTTGATTCACCCCATGCTTACCA
>JBEIGR010000400.1:0-5524 GCA_040381795.1 Verrucomicrobiaceae bacterium
CCGCCCAAACGGCCGGTGATTGGATTCACTCGCGAGGTGACGAGGCCATGACCGGCACCTCACCGGTGGTTTTGAAGTATCCACTGGAGCCAGCCTGGCAGTTCAAGACCATGGAAAAACCGAAAGGGCAGGGGGAAATGCTTGTCTCCAGTCCCATTGTGCGTGGCGGAAAGGTCTTTGTGGGCTGCAAAGACGGAAAGTTCTTCTGCCTCGATCTCGCCACCGGAAAGGAGCTTTGGAAAGCCGAGGCCAAAGGAGCCTTTGATGGTGCCGCCGCCTTCGCAGGCGATCTCGTCGTCGCAGGCTGCCAGGATGGTTTTGTGTATGCCTGGAATGCCGAAACGGGCAAAGAGGCATGGAAGTTCGAAACCGATGCCGAAATCCATGCCGCCGCGAATGTATGGACGGATCCCGAGACGAAAGCACAGCACATCATCATCGGCAGTTACGACTACAACGTCTATTCCCTCGATGCGAAAACCGGGAAGAAGGAATGGGCTGCCGAAACCGGCTACTACATCAACGGCGGCGCGGCAGTGGGTGATGGCAAGGTGGTCTTCGGCGGCTGTGACAGCGTGCTGCATGTCCACGATGTGAAAACCGGCAAGGAGGAGAAGCAGATCGAGGTCGGTGCCTACATCGGCAACAACGTCGCCATCGCCGATGGCGTCATTTACGTCAGCCACTATGGCAATCGAGTCGGTGCCTACAGCATCGCCGATGGTATGCAGGTGTGGGAATATGGCGAGCGTGACTTTGAATACTACGCCGCGCCTTCCATCTGGGAGAAAACGATCTTTGTCGGTGGTCGTGACAAGCGCTTCCACGCCATTGACCGCGTCACCGGCAAGCAGAAGTGGGAATTCCGCGCCCGCGACCGCATTGATAGCAGCGCCGTCGTCTGCGGTGGTCAAAGTGTGATCTTCGGCTGCGATGACGGCTACATCTACGCCCTCGATTTGGAGAAGGGCAGCGAGCTTTGGCGCTTCGAGGCTGGCTCACCGGTCAAAAGCAGCCCCGCCATCGCTGGAGACTATGTGCTCTTCGGTGCCGATGACGGCATCGTGTATGCCTTCAAAAACGGGAAGTGACGCGCTCATGCCCATCACCCTCTCCGATATCGCCCGCCAGCTCGGCATCTCGAAGATGACGGTCTCGCGTGCCTTGCGCGGCGAGCGGCATGTGGGGGATGAGATGCGCCTCAAGGTATGCCGCATGGCGGAGGAGATGGGTTACCGACCTGATCCGGAGATCGCCAAGCTCATGACGCACATGCGGCGCACGCGGGCCAAGGCCGCGCCGCGCACGCTGGCCTTTGTGTGGGCGGAAAGGGATGCGGAGGAGATCGCCGCCTCGTCCTGGTCGCAGCAGTTGGTGCTCGGCGCACGTCGGCAGGCTCAAAGGCTCGGTTTTGAGCTGGAGGAGTTTTATCTCAAAGCACGCGGCATGACCGGGCGGCGGCTTTCGGGCATTTTGGAGGCGCGGGGCATTCCCGGCTTCATTCTCTCGCCACTGATCTCACGCAGTCGCGGGCATGTGAGCATGGATTGGGAGAAGTTTTCGAGTGTCGTGATCGGCCTCGGCTATGCCAGGCCGGCGCTGCACCGGGTGCATCACCATCACTTCCTCGGCATGATGACGGCCCTGCGCAGGCTGCGAAAGCAGGGGCACAAGCGCATCGGTTTCTACTGCGGCAGCACCATCAACGAGCGCATGTTTCGAGCGTGGTCGGCCAGCTTTCTTGCTCATCATCCCCTCGCGAAGCCGGAAGGTTTGCTGACCTTGCGGAAATCGCCGTCGAAGGCGGATTTTCTTGCGTGGGTGAAAGCGGAGAAGCCTGAGGTTGTCGTGGATGGTGGTCATGTGGTCGAAGACTGGCTCAAGGCCATTCCAGAAGCGCGAAGGCCGTGTTATGTGACACTCGCCTGGCGGGCTGACCACGCGGATGTGCCCGGCATCGACCAGCAAGCCGATGTGCTCGGTGCTGCAGCGATCGATCTGCTCGTGGCGCAGTATCAGCAAAACGAGTGTGGTATTCCCACGGCACCCCGGATCGTCACGACCGAGGGCGTGTGGCGTGGATGAAGTAGGCGCATTCGCCAGAATGCGGGGAAAACTCGTTCTGGCGAACGAGCCTACTCACTGCCTTGGCTCTCAACCTTCCAGCGTGTGGATGAAGAGACCGGAGCGGAGCTTCGGCTCGAACCACGTGCTCTTCGGGGGCATGATGGCATCCACATCACTGATCGCCATGAGCTGATCGACGGTGGTGGGATACATCGAGAAGGCCACGGTGTGCTCTTTGGCGTTCACGAGCTTCTCCAGCTCCGCGGTGCCGCGGATGCCGCCGATGAAATCAATGCGCTTGCTGGTGCGTGGGTCGTCGATACCGAGCACAGGATTGAGCAGGCGGTCTTGGAGGATGCTCACGTCGAGCTGGTCGATGGGGCTGGCGTTGGGCGCGGGCTTCCATTCGAGCAGGTACCACTGGTCCTTGAGATACATGCTGCACTGGCCGGGCTGCGTGGGCGTTTTCACCGTGGTCGGCTTCATCGTGAAGATCTCGCCCACCTTCTTGATGAACTCCTCGCGGTCGAGGCAGTTGAGGTCTTTGACGGCGCGGTTGTAGGGCAGAATTTTCAGTTCATTGCCGGGGAAGAGCACGCTGAGGAACCAGTTGTAGTTCTCCTGGCCACTGTGCGCCTTGTTGGCTTCGCGGCGCAGTTTGCTCACGCGGAAGGCGCTGGCGGCGCGGTGATGACCATCGGCCACGTAGGCGCAGGGCACTTGGCTTTCAAAAAGAGAGGTCAGCGACACGCAGGTGCCGAAACCGACACGCCACACCTGATGACGCACGCCATCGGGCGCGCTGATGTCGTAGATCGGCTTTTCGTTGTCGAGGACGCCCTGGATCAGGGCGGCGATGGCCGGACGCTGGCGGTAGGTGAGGAAGATGGGGCCGGTGTTCGCATTGAGCGTGTCCACAAGGCGCGTGCGGTCGTCTTCTTTGTCCTGGCGGGTCTTCTCGTGCTTCTTGATGACGTTTTTCTCGTAGTCCTCGGTGTGGCAGACGGTGACGAGGCCGGTCTGGCTGTGCCCGGCGATGGTCTGACGGTAAAGATACATGCAGGGCTTGTCCTCGCGGACGAGCACGTCGGCGGACTGGAGCTTGAGGAAGTTCTCCTTCGCCTTCGCATAGACCTCGGCGGAGTAGGGATCGACTTCAGGATCGAGGTCGATCTCCGCACGGTCCACATGCAGGAGGCTATGGGGCTTTCCTTGGGCGAGGGCGGCGGCCTCTTCGCGGTTCACCACGTCGTAGGGGACGGCGGCGACTTCGGCGGCGTGTTTCGGGGCGGGGACGAGACCTTTAAAAGTGCGGATGCGCATGACACCCCGGCGATAAAGCAGGGCGGAGCCTTGTCAACCCGGCGGGGCAAAAGCCTCCAGGGCAACTTTTCATTTCCTATTTCGCCAGCCTGTTCTGATATGCGGCATGCCAGAAACCTCCGCCAAGACCTCGCCGATGCTCCAGACGCTCTTTTGGGGCTGGGACGCGCCTGTGGTCGAAAAAGCGGTGGAGCATTTAATGGCGGGCTGGGATGAAAAAGCGGCGCTGGACCTTTCGGAGACCTTCATCCTCGTGCCGAATGCCGAGGCGGCGCGGCGTTTACGCGAAGCGCTGGCTCGCCGAGCTGGCGCGGCCTTCATTCCGCATGTGGGACTGCCGGAGACAGTGCTCATGCCACCCGCCGCGAGAGTCAAAGCGGCCACGTCCTTGCAAACGCACCTCGCCTGGCATCGGGCGCTGGAGCAGGCGGATATCGAAAAGCTGGATGCGCTCTTCCCCAAGCTGCCGCCGCAGCGCGGCTGGGCCTGGCTGGCGGAGACAGCCCGCATGCTGGCGGAGCTGCAATCCCTGCTCGGAGCCGGTGGCTGGACCTTTGAGGCCGTCTCGCAGGCTGCGCCCGCCGCCCGCGATGTGCAGCGCTGGCGTGAACTCGCGGCGCTGGAGCGCTTTTACCTTCGTGAGCTGCAAAAGCTCGGCGTGAGCGATACGCAGCAGATGAAACGTGAGCACGCGGCGGTTCCGATCCTGCCCGCAGGCATCCAGCGCATCATCGTGATGCCTTCGCCCGATCTTCCTCCGCTCATGGATCGCTGGCTGGAGGCCTGTGGCGTGCCGGTGACGGTGATCGTGCATGCGCCGGAGGATCACGCGCAGGCTTTCGATGCCTTCGGGCATCCCAAAACGAGCTTCTGGGGTGAGGACACAAACTTCATCCTGCCGCTCGACGAGCGTGCGATTCATGTGGCCCGTGATCCTTCCGTGCAATCCATGGCCGCCCTCGATTTGCTGCGTGAGGCCGTGCCGCAAGGTCGCACGGCGCTCGGCGTGTGTGATGCGGAGGTGGCCTCGCTGCTGCATGAAAAGCTCTCGCTCGAAGGCGCGCATGCCTACGAGCCCGGCGGCGTGCCCGTGCATGAGGACGGGCTGTGGCATCTGCTTTCGCAAATGCAGACGTTGCTCGCCAGCGGCTCGTGGAAGGCCTTCGCGGCGCTGCTGCGCATCAGCGAGGTGCGCGACATGCTCGTGCCGCGTGCCTCCGCGACGAAACTTCTCGCCGAGGCCGATGCCTTCGCCGCCGAGCATTTACCCGTGACGCTGCAACATGCCTCCGAGTTTGCTCTGGAGGTCAATTCACCGCTGCGAGCCGCGATCCACGCGGCGCGACAGCTCGTGCATGAAATGACGCGACAAAGCCTGTCGAAGGCCGCGCGGCAGTTGATCCTCAAACTCTACGGTGAACGCGTTTTTCATCCCGAGGCTCCGGGGCATCGCGAACGCACCGAACTGGCCAGCGAGTGGCTGCGCCTCACGGAGGAGATCGAACGCGAAACCGCCCGCTTCGAGCTGACACCTTCCTTTGAAGAAGCCTTCGCCCTTTCACTGGAGCGGCTGTCGCAAAGTCGCCTCGCCGAACCGCGTGGCGAGATCGATCTCGTGCTGCAAGGCTGGCTGGAGCTGCTTTGGGAACCTGCGCCGCATCTCATCGTCACCGGCATGAATGAGGAGCATGTGCCCGGCATCTTCATCAGCCATCCGTTCTTGCCTGACACGCTTCGCGAGGAGCTCGGGCTGCCCTGCCAGGCCACGCGTTTCGCCCGTGATGCCGCCATCCTGGCCGCGTTGACGCATCAGCGGCAGGTAAACGGATCGCTCCACCTGCTCTGCGGCCAGTGGAGCGAGTCCGGCGATGCACTGCGCCCTTCGCGACTGCTTTTCCTTTGCGGCGACAAGCAACTGCCCGCCCGCGTGACGCATCTCTTCCCGAAGGAAGACGAAACCGGCACGCTCACCGAACCTGCCCGCACGCTCGCGTGGTCGCTGGAGCCACGCATGGAGGTGCGGCCGCTGGAGCACATCTCGCCATCAAGGCTCAAGGCCTACCTCGCCTGTCCCTTCCGCTATCATTTGGAGCAAAACCTCCGCATGACCTCCGTCGATCCGGCGAAGCGTGAG
>JBEIGR010000401.1:0-5522 GCA_040381795.1 Verrucomicrobiaceae bacterium
GAGGTGCCGGAGCCGGATGATGTCTCCGTGCTGCGCTGGGAGGCCTCCGGCGTGAGTGACCTGGAAGGTGCACGCCAATCCGCCTGCTGGAAGGTTTTGGAGCAGCCGCATCGGCATCTGATCGGCTCCATGGCTATCGCAGCGGATATGCTGGACGATGAGAGCCTGGGCCTGCCAGCAGAGCGCTATGAGATCAGCGCCCGCATGCTGCCGCTGCCGCTGAATGGCATCGCGATTTGGAAGGAAAGCGGCCGCTTCGTGATGGCCTTCACGCGTGAGGGGCAGTTGCTACATGTGACGCTGCTCGCCTCGCCGATGCTGGATGCCGATGCGGTGCTGGAAATCCGCGATGGGCTGGTGGCATTGGATGCGCATGAGTTTCTCGATCAGGTCAACGAGGTAAAAATATGGACGGACTGCGAGCCGGACTTCGTGGCGGCGCTTTCCAGCACGCTGAGCACCAGCGAGGTGCAAAAAGAGCCACGCCCTGCCCCAGTGGTGCCTGCGAGCTTCATCGATCTGGTGCCGATGCAGGTGGCCCTGGTGCGCGGCGAGCAGCAGCGGCGGCAGCGACTTGTGCAGATCGCCACTGCACTGGCGGCCGTTTTCGTCGTGGTATTTGCCTCATGGGCCTTCCTGCTGTGGCGTCAGGAGCAAAAAATCCTCGCTGAGGAAAAAGCGCTGCAAAATCTCGGTCCGCAGGTCTTTTCCGTGCAGGAGGCGAAGCAGGCCTGGATGGCCATGGAGGGCGCGGTGAACCCGGATCTCTATCCCGTGGAACTTTACCACCAAATCATCTCGCTGCTGCCACCGTCCGGCGTGCGCCTGAACGAATTCCAAATCGAAAACGACACGCTCACCGTGCATGGCGAAGCTTCGGATACGCAGAAGGGCCTCGATTTCCGCGAGCAACTCACGAACAGCCCCGCTCTCTCCCGCTTTGACTGGAACATCCCCGTTCCGAAGAGCCTGGACGGCACGCGAGTGCAATTCGATGCCGTAGGAACCTACAAACAGATCGAGGAGGTGCCCGGTGAAGGCCAGTGAACAACGCCTCGTGCTCGTGCTGATCATCCTCGTGGCCATTTTTGCCACGGGATTCACCGCCATGCGCATGCTGGGCTGGCAGCGCACCTTGGATAAGAAGGCCCGCTCCGTCGTGATGCGCACGAATGAAACGAAGCAACTCCTCACCGAGGCTCCGATGTGGGAGGAACGGCTCGCTTGGCTACGCACGGCCCAGCCGCAGATGACCAGCGTGAACAAGGCGAACAACGACCTGGATCAATCGCTCGTCGAGACCGCCAAGAACAACAATGTCACCATCGAAAACAAGCAGCTCCAGGAGCCAGCCGAGACCTCCTACTTCCATCAGGTAGGTGAGACGGTGGTGGTAAAAACGGAGGTGAAGCAGCTCTTCCAGTGGCTGCATGCCTTGCAGACGCCGGAGAGCTTCACCCTCGTCTCACATCTTACGGTCCAGCCCGTGCCCGAAGACACCACCAAGGTAACCGCCACCGTGCATGTCTCCCGCCTTTTTTCCCTCACCAAGACGCCCACTGAAAACACGGTCGAAACCGCCAAGACCCCATGAAAACAGCCCTCGCCCTCATCACGATGACGCTGGGAGCCGCTTCGAGCCTCCTGGCGGTGGAAAATGCCTCTGCGTCCGGTTTTGAGCCGCCGAAGAAATACGGCGCAGAGCGCTACATGGCCGGTTGGGAGCGGAATCCCTTTGCCGTGCCCACCCCGCCAGCCCCACCGCAGGCGGTGGAGTCCCAGTTCAAAGACCTCGCCATCAAATCCATCTACGGTCCGAAGGACAGCCCCATCTTCTCGCTGGTGAACACGAAGACGCATGAACGCATGCGCATCACCATGGAAAAGCCGACCAAGGACGGCGTGGAGTTGAAGAGCTTCTCCCTCGCTGAAAACCGCCGCGAGACCACCATTGAGGTCGCCAAAGGCACGGAGACGGCCACGCTGAAATATGCCACCGACTATGTGTCACCCGCGGCAAACGGTGCGCCAGGAGCCAGGCCGGGAATGCCAGGCATGCCGGGTGCTCCAGGAATGCCCGGAGCGGCCAATCGCATCCCCATTCCCCAGCTAGGAGCGGCCAATCCAGCCGCCAATCGCGGCCTGCCCGGCCAGCCAGCCGCCACAGCGAATCGCGGTGCTCTTCCAGGTAGTCCTGTCGTCGTCGGAGCACCGGGTGCCAATGCAGCCGCTGTCGATGCCACCGCCCGCCGCCGGATCATCCCCGGCGTGGCAGGCGCAGCGAATCCCTCCGCCGGCATCCCTTCCGTCAATGTGGGAGTCGGCAACAACGGCTCCCCCACTATCACGCTCGGCAATACGGGCAGCAACACACCCGCGCCGCAGCCTCAGAATACCGGTGCCCCCGGCGAGATCAGCCCACCCATCGTGCGGCCACCGCCCTCGATCTACCTCGATGGCAGCCAGCAGCAGTAGCTCCACCTTCTTCCTGTCATGAAAGCATCGTCTCATCTGGCCCTCGCGGCACTTTTCGGGCTCCTCGCCGTGCAAATCCCGGCACAAACGCCTGCGCCGCCCGCCATCCCAGCCCGCCCGACCACCCCGCCGAACATTCCGCGCCCCGTTCTGCCTCCTGGCCTCCAGCGCCCAGGCATCACCAATCCGAACGCCGTGCCCCCCGCCATCCCGGGAGCCGTGAATCGCCCCGGCCTCCCCGCTGGCGTCACAGGTCCAAAGCCCGCCGTTCCCCCACCCCTTCCCACCGGTGCCCCTTCCGCAGCCCCGGCGGGCACCACGCCCAAGCCGCCACCCGCCGTTCCCACCGCGAAGTCCGGTGAAAAAGCGCCCAATTTCATCGCCTTCGACGCGGAGACCGTCGATGTCGTTTTGGAGGAATACTACCGCGTCACCCAGCGCCGCGTGCTCAAAGATCGCGGCCTTGAAGCAACCACCGTCACCATCATGGTGCCCGGCGAGTTCACCGATGAGGAGTATCAGGACATCATCGAAAAAGGCCTGCTCATGCACGGACTTGCCCTCGTGCCCAGTGGCACGAGCCTTTGGAAACTCGTCGCCGCCGAGACCGGCTCCAGCCCCGGCCAGCAGCAGCTTCCGATGGTGCTCGATGCCGAAAAACTACCGGAGACCGATCAGGTCGTCGTCCACGTCGCCACGCTGAGCTATCTCTCCGCCGAAGATGCCGCCACCACGCTCCAGAGCGCCATCCCACCGCATCCATATGGCAAAATCGTCGCCGTGCCGAATGCTCGCTCCCTCGTCATCACCGAGGCCTCGCAGACCATCCGCGCCTATCTTGACCTCATCAAGCAGCTCGACCTGCCCCCCAGCCAGACGGTGCAAAAGACCCTCAAACTCGTCCGCACCGATCCTGAGGAAGTCGCCAAGCAGCTCGAATCCCTGCTCGACCTCAAAAACGGTGGTGGTAGCGGCACCGGCTCAGCCAGCCGACCGGCCACGCCTGCGGCACCTGCCGCGCCCCGCGCCCCCCCCATTCCCGGCATCCCGCAGCAGGCCGGTCAGCCAGCCGCTGCCGCCGCACCCGTCGTCTCCGCCAGCGGAGGCGGTGCCACCGCCGAGGGTCCCAAGCCCGTCATCCTTCCCATCACTCGCACGAGCAGCCTCCTCATCATTGCCCGCCCTCACGACATCGAACTCATCGAAAAACTCGTGGCCGAAATTGACGCCGAGGCCACCGCAAACCGCTTCGTCTCCCGCCGCCTCAATTACATCGACCTCACCGCCTTCCTCGGCCTCGCTGAAAAGGCGCTGATGCGTTACGACAAAACCGCCGCCGGTAGCACCAGCACCACGCTCGGCTCCAACAGCAGCAGCAACTCCACGAGCAACACGAACAACAACAGCTTCGGGAACAGCGGCTTTGGAAATAGTGGTTTCGGCGGCAGCAGCTTTGGCGGTGGGATGAGCGGCGGATTCGGCGGAGGTGGTTTTGGCGGAGGTGGCGGTGGCAGCAGCTTCGGCGGTGGCGGTGGTGGCCCAAAACTGGATGTCACCACCAAGGCCAACAGCGTCCTTATAAGTCGCACACTCGTCATCATTGATCCCGGTAGCTCCAAATTCTTCGCCAGCGGACCTCCTGAACAGCTCCAGATGCTCGAAGACCTCGCCGACGAACTCGATGTGCGTCCGCGGCAGATCCTGCTCGCAGCAGTCATTGGAGACTTCACGCTCTCAGATCAGATCAAGTTCGGCCTCGACTGGTTAAATACGCTTCAGAACATCGGCGGCGAAAGTGGTCGTCAGGCTGGTGGCGGGATTAACACGAGCGGAACCTTCTTCGACCCAGCCAAGCTGGCAAATCCCGCCAGCTTCATAGGAAGCGCCGCCGCAACCGCAGGTGGCATCACAGCCTACGGACACATCGCTCGGAATCTGCACGTCTTCATGAACACCGTCGAAGGGACCGGACGCTTCAGAGCTTTGCAGAAGCCGGTCCTCACGACGTTGAATCATCAAAAGGCGCAGATTTTCATCGGCGAACAGATTCCCATCGCAGGCAACAGTTTCAGCAGTGGTGTCGCCGGCGGTTTTTCCACATCGACGCAATTCATCCCTGTGCGAATCCAGCTCGATATCACACCACACATCTTCAACGACCAGGAGGTCATGCTTGAGTTCAGTCAGACCAACAACTCGAGAGGCAAAGATGTCACCGTCAGTCCCGGCGTCGTCGTCCCTGGCATCCGCGAACAAGGAATGGCCAATGCGCTCATCGTCCCCGATCGCAGCATTGCGATGCTCGGAGGACTCATCTCCGAGGACAACCGCAATGACAGCGTTGGCGTGCCTTTTGTGTTTCGCCTGCCGCTGATAAAATACCTCTTTGGCAGTGTGGATAAGGAAAAAAACCGCAAAGAGATCATGATCTTCGTCCAGCCCATGATCATGCCGGACGGAGCCACGCACATGAGCGAGCAAACACGTTTCATGAACAACAGCCCGGATTCCGAAGCCATATTCGACTTCGCGGGTCGTCCCGAGTCCCCCCTCCCGCCCGTCGGCCCCAATTTCTACGCCAAGGACAAGCCCCGCGTGCAGGAAGACCTCAACGCCACTCCGCCGCCACCTGCCGAGGAAAAACGCGGCATGTGGGACAAGTTCAAAGGCCTCTTCAAAAAGCAGCCGTAAGCCTCAGCTAGTCACATTTCCTCATCGCATCACCACGGGCTGGCCGGTGCATTCGAGGACGCTGTGCCAGAGTTCCTGCGTGGGATCGACCTTGCGGCGGCCGTGGATGACGAGTTCCAGCGGCAGATGGATGAAGGAACCGTGCCACCGGCCCACCAGCATGCCGGTCTTCCCCGCCATGGCGGCATGCACGGCGGACTGGGCGAGGCGGGAGCAATAGACATTGTCCTGGGCATTCGCGGGCACGCTGCGAACGATGTAGCTGGGGTCGATGTATTTGATGTTCACCTCGTTTTTGCGGGCTTTGAAGAAGCCGTTGATGCGATCCTTTAAAAAGGCACCGATGTCGCCGTAGC
>JBEIGR010000402.1:0-5521 GCA_040381795.1 Verrucomicrobiaceae bacterium
CCGCGATGCGGGCGATCCCGTGGAGTGTGCGCAGGTTTACAATGCTCAGGGAGCTGATGAGCTGGTCTTTCTCGACATCACAGCCAGCCATGAGGAGCGGAAAACGATGGCGGATGTGGTGGCACGCACGGCGGCGAGTTGTTTCATGCCTTTGACCGTGGGCGGTGGCATTCGCACCGTGGCGGACATGCGCGAGATGCTCCTCGCCGGAGCGGACAAGGTGGGCATCAACACCGCCGCCGTGAAGACCCCGCACGTCATCGACGAGGCGGCGGAGGCGTTTGGATGCCAGTGCCTCGTCGTGGCCATCGATGCGAAGCGCAACGACCGCGGTTCGTGGACAGTTTATACCCACGGCGGGCGAAATCCGACCGAGCTCGATGCCATCGAATGGGCGGCCGAAGTTTGCCGACGCGGCGCGGGCGAGATCCTGCTCACCAGCATGGATGCTGATGGCACGAAGGCCGGCTACGACATCGCCCTCACACGGGCGGTGAGTGAGGCGGTGACGATTCCCGTCATCGCCAGCGGCGGTGCGGGCAAGGTGGAGCACATGGTGGATGTCCTCCGCGATGGCAAAGCCGATGCCGTCCTCGCGGCGAGCATTTTCCACTTCGGCGAATACACCGTGGGCGATGTGAAGCGCTTTCTCGGCGACCATGGCGTGCCCGTGCGGCTGTGAGAAGATGCCGCGATAGCTGAAGACGGCGCATCAAAGTCTGAATGAAGCAGCCATCATGGAGGCGTTTTATCGTTCCCATGAACCGCCGCCGTTTTCTCCAGTCCATCGCCGCCGCAGCCACCACGCCCGCCTTGGCGGCGGAGAAGCCGTGGAAGCTCAACTACATGCTCGCCTCCGCGATGTATGGCAGCCTGCCGCTGGCAGACATTCTACCCGAGGTGAAAAAGACCGGTGCCACGGCCATCGAACTCTGGCCGAAGAAGCATGGCACCCAACGGGAGGAGCTCGATGCCATCGGACACGAAAAGTTCGCCGCGATGCTCAAGGAGCACGGCATCCGCTTCGGCGGCACCACGCGGTATGATTTGGGGCCGTTCAAGCTGACTGATGAAATCGCCCTCGTGAAGAAACTCGGCGGCTCCTTCATCGTCACCGGAGGCGAAGGTGCTTGGAAGGGCCTCACGCCGGAGCAGCTCAAAGCGAACGTGAAGGACTTCGCGGAAAAAATGAAGCCCCATGCCGCCCTCGCGGCCGAAAATGGTGTCACCATCGGCATCGAGAATCACATCAACAACCTCATCGACACCCCGGACAGCCTCCGCTGGCTGGCCGATGACATCCGCGAGATGCCTGGCATCGGCATCGCCCTGGCCCCCTATCATTTGCCTCAAGACACCCAGCTGCTCAGCGACCTCATCCGGCACATCGACCGCAAAATGACGCTCTTTTATACCTGGGAGCACGGCAAAGGCTGCATGAAGCCGATGCCCAAAGACGAGGAACTCCAGCAGATGCCCGGTCGTGGTCCTCTCGACTGGAAACCCCTGCTCGATGCCCTCAAAGCCGTGAATTTCACCGGTCCCACGGAGATTTTCATGCACCCCACCCCTCGCGGCATCCCCATCCTCCCAACCGCCGCCGAAACGACGGCCGAGATCGCTCGGGCCAAAGAGCACCTCGACAAGCTGGTGGGGTAAAAGGCCGCCTCCCGGAGAAAATCAGCTTTTCAGACGCATCTCCGGGCGGGTGAAAAGGGGGAAAGAAACCTTTAACCAGCCCGAAAGGCCAGTTTGGAGGCTAAAAACCGGTTGCCAAAAGGGCAGGAGTGCCCATCTTCGCGCCCCCTCGCCCCCTAGGACCGATTGTACAACCCCTCCTGCGGCGCGTTTAGGACCCCCATTTGCTATGAACACCATTGAGAAGATCAACCAAGAGCAGTTGAAGAAGGAAATCGCCGAGTTTCGCGTGGGCGATACCGTGAAAGTCCACACCCGAGTCATCGAAGGTGACAAGGAGCGTGTCCAGCTCTTCGCCGGAATCGTCATCGCCCGTAAAGGCTATGGCATCAACGAAGCCTTCACCGTCCGCAAAATCAGCTACGGCGAAGGTGTGGAACGTGTCTTCCCCCTTCACAGCCCCAAGGTCGCCAAGATCGAAGTCACCAAAGCTGGCCGCGTCCGCCGCGCCCGTCTTCACTACCTCCGCGGCCGCCTTGGCAAAGAAGCCATGACGGTGAAGGAAGTGAGTCATCAGCAGGCAGCCTAATCCGCTTCCGATCAGTTTTTCATCACGGGAAGGAGCACGCGAGAAGCGTGCTCTTTTTCATGTAACACAGTGTGGGTGGCTGGCTGAGCATCCTTGAGCCAGTCCATCGTCTGAGGACCGCCGGTATGATTGTTCGGCTCGTAGAGCGGGGCACCGGTGCTGGTGAGGGTGACACGGAGGCGATGGCCTTTATTGAGGATGAGACTGGTCCAGCCGAGGTGCCATTTGAGCTTGGCGGGCTCGCCCGGGACGAGAAAGGCCTCACGATCAAAACCCTCGCGATACCGTGCCCGCAGCGGGTAATCCATGAGCAGCATGCTGCGGCCATCGGGATACACATCGGAGATGCGCACGAGGAAGTCCGTGTCCTTCGCGGTCGATTTCACCCACAGCTCGGCAAAGACTTCACCGGTGATCTCCATCGGCTCCGCGAGAGGTTCGGTGGACCACACCCGCACGTCCTTCTGCACCTCGACTTGGCGGGCATCCGCCGCGCCGGGGAAGGCGCGCCCCGGAATCTCCATCGGCTTCAGCGGATCGCAGTCGTAGCTGGTGCCGCTGGAGGCGGAGGCAGGCGTTTCAGGCTTCAAAACACCGCCTTCCTGAAGGTAAAAGCTCGTTGCCGTCGCTGCGGGCGGCCAGTCGGCAGCTTCACGCCAGACATTACCGGGTGCGTTTGCCTCGCCGACGGCTCCCATGACGTAGTAGCGCACCGCAGGCTCCTTTTCGACGCCGTTGTCGATGCCTTTGAGCCAGTGATCGAACCACCGCATCATGTGCTCGACCTCCGGCCACGTCGCGTTCGGCGGATACTGCATCTCCGCCACCTTGCTGCCCTTGTTCAGCCGCCCATGCAGCCACGGGCCGAGCAGGAGCTGCTGCGGCGCATTCTTTTTCCGGCCGATGAAACTTTGCACACTGCCCTGCACCATGAAGTCATACCAGCTCCCGATGGTGAAGCAGGGCACGTTCATCTCATCGAAATGCAGCGTGCAGTCCTCAGCCCTCCAGTAGTCGTCGTAGTGAGGATGTGCGTCCCATTCCCGCATGAGCGTGGCATTGTCCTCCGGCACGCGGCAGTTCTTCCCGAAGTCCGCGAAGCGCCCCGGCCGCGTCACCCCACCGATGCGGTAGCCTTCCTGAAACAGGCTCAAACCGGTATCGACCATGTACTGGCACACAAGATGAGGCGGCTGCGTGACCGCGAGGAAGTTTTGCGCAAAGCCGCCCTGCGAGCTGCCAAACGTGCCCACCTTCCCCGTGCTCCACGGCTGCGTGGCGAGCCATTCGCAGGTGTCGTAGCCGTCCTTCTTCTCGCCCCAGGCCAGCGCACGGTAGCCGACATACTGCCCTTCGCTCTTCTGCGAGCCGCGGAAGTTCACCATCGCCACCGCAAAGCCTCGCCGCGCTAGTTCAGCGGCATTTTTCCTTGTGGAGGCACCGCTGATGTCCGCGTAGCGCTGCTCGAATACCGCCGGCCATTTCCCCTCGCCTTCCGGCAGGTAAAGATAGGCCGAAAGCCGCACGCCATCCCGCATCGGAATCATGACGTGCTGCTCGCGAACGCCGGGCAGATCGAGTTTCGGCAAATCCTGCGCCACGGCGAGCGCCACGCATCCGAGCCAGAGGAGAAAAGTCTTCATGCGCCGGAGAATACGCCCGGCGTAGCGCATTCGATCATGACGCCAGCTCCTCCGCATCCTTCACAAAGGCCTCCACATCCGCCTCCGTCGTGCGCCAAGAGCACATCAGCCGCGTGCCACCGCCGATGAAGCTATAAAAGACCCAGCCGCGCTCTTTGAGACCGGCCTTCATCTTGTCCGGCAGCTTCGCGAAGACCGCATTGGCATCCACGGGATACAAAATCTGCACGCCGGGGAGATTTCCCAAGGCATCGGAGAGCCTGCGAGCGAGCGAATTGGCGCTGCTGGCATGCTTTTTCCAGGTGTCATCCTTCAACATGCGCAGCCATTGGGCTGAGATGAAGCGCATCTTCGAGCAAAGCTGGCCCGCCTGCTTGCAGCGATACTGAAAGTCCTGCGAGAGCTCCTTGTTGAAGAACACCACCGCTTCCGTCACCGCCATGCCCAGCTTCGTTCCGCCGCAGCACAGCACGTCCACACCTGCCCGCCAAGTCATATCCGCCGGAGAGCAGTTCAGGCTGGCGAGCGCATTGAAAAAGCGTGCGCCATCCATGTGAATGCCCAGCCCATGCTGCTTCGCCAGCGCACCGAGACCTTTGATCTCGCCGGGGCGATACACCGTGCCTAGCTCCGTGCTCTGGCTGATGCTCAATGCCCGAGGCTTGGGGAAATGCAGATCATTCCGACTCATCACGATGCGCTCAACATCCGCCGGATCGAG
The DNA here is from genome assembly GCA_040381795.1 of Verrucomicrobiaceae bacterium. Lineage (GTDB taxonomy): Bacteria > Verrucomicrobiota > Verrucomicrobiia > Verrucomicrobiales > Verrucomicrobiaceae > Prosthecobacter. The sequence continues at coordinate 4,592 of JBEIGR010000402.1, forward strand.
CTTCCCCAGTGGACTGCGGGCCAGCAGGATCTTCGAGCCATGGCTGAAGAACTCCGGCGCACCGCACTCATCCGTCTCCACATGCGCCTCATGCGCCGTGATGATGCTGTTGTAACTGCGGCACATCGAGGCGAGCGCCAGCGAGTTCGCCGCCGTGCCGTTGAAGACAAAGTACACATCACAATCCGTCTCAAAGAAGCCCCGGAACGTCTCGCAGGCCTCCGCCGTGATCGTATCCGCACCGTAGCTCGGCTGGTAGCCTTCGTTGGCCTCTTCGAGCGCCTGCCACGCCTCCGGGCACACGCCGGAAGTGTTGTCGGAGGCAAAGTGGTATTTGAGAGTGGGCGTCATGGGGCTGGGAGCTAGTTCGAAATTAGCTTTAGATTACGGGGTGGTGTTTGGGCTGCTCAACTTCTCTTTCAACGCGTCATATCATTCCGATTGAGGTGACTCGATGAGCCGCCGGGGCAGATCACGCATGCCATGCATCACCCGCAAGACGACCAGGCCATCGGCTTCCTGGCGATAGAAAATGAGGTGCACACGAAAAGGAGAGGCGACGGCAAACGAACGGATGTTTCGAAGCCTCACACTGCGAAATTGACGCGGCTGACCGATTTCAGGCTGCTGCGCCAAAATCTCCACCGTGCTGCGTAAAGCGGTCAGATAGCGCTCCGCAATATCGGCTCCAGCCTCTTTCGCATACCAAGCATGCTGGAGAGCCATATCTTGGCGAGCATCCTCGCTGATCTGAATGCTCATGGCCGGGATCATGATGGATCACACCACGGCTTTGGCCGTGTTGGCGCGGATGCCTTCGAAGAAAGCGTCACTCAACGTGTGACGGGGGCTGTCAATCGCCTGGAGCATGGCCGCCTCAAGCTCGGGAGCTTCGAACTCTCCCGAGGCAAGCACCTCGAGATGCCGCTC
>JBEIGR010000403.1:0-5520 GCA_040381795.1 Verrucomicrobiaceae bacterium
AAGTCCCCAAAACACCTCAAACCTCTCATCCCCGATAATTCCATGAACGCCTTCGCCCCCTCCTCCTCCTCCACCGCCTCCAACGAAACCTCCCTCGGCTGGAACCACATGCCCGCCTACGGCGAGGTCATGAGCGAACTGCGCGGCCTGAATCACCTCGATATCCATGCCCCGCTGGCGCCCGAACCCCGCGCCAACAATCTCCTCATCGAGTCCTTTTGGAGCTCACTGAGCCGCTCGAACACGCGGGTCGCCGCGTAAAAAAAGCCACTTACTCTCGGATCAATTCGATGCCGCAGAGCAGTGTTTCTCCTTCTTGAGACAACAAAGAAAGCGTGAGCCCTCCATCGGTGACGACGACATTCGAAACCGTCTCCGTCTGAGCGGCCATCTGAGAAGGTTGGTAGTTGGTGAGGGCTAGGTTGCCCTGAACAGAAACGTCAAAACGATGCTTGGCGCTGTCGGGCGATGAGAAGACGAGTTTGACGGTGTAGCGGCCGTTTTGGAGGCCGCTGAGTTTGGCGCTGCGTAAGCCTTTGGCACCGCTGGCGGCCACCCAGGGCCAGCCGGTGCCTTTTTTCATCCAGAGCGAGTGCTGGTAGAAATACTCCGGCTTCGCGGGTTCGGTGACGAAGTCGATTTCAGGCGAGGGACCGCCGACACTCGGAAAATCGAGCCAGAGCGTGCCGTCGCGAGTTTTGCGATCGCCGGGCGCACCGAGATTGATGCCGATGCGTTGGATTTTGCCGTGAATCGCGGCTTTGGGCACTGCGCCCCAGGTGGCCCATTGCTCGAAATCTTCATGCATCGAATAAAGCGCCAGCCCCATCGGCAGCGGGTAGCTGCAGGTGCAGCCTTCGAAGAAGTAAGGCACGTTCAAGATGCCGCCCGCGGGCACGATGCTATTCGTGCAGCCGCTGCGCGGGCCGCTGATGTGGACAGTGCCGCTTTCGACCTTCTTGTCGTAAAACGCGGCGGTGCCACTGCGGAAGGTGAAGATGCCGCCGTAATCGAAGCCGCCATCGCAGCCGTAGCTTTTCGGGAAGACGCGTGGTTCTTGCTCGAGCGTGAGCGGATTGATGCGGAAGCCGGCTTTCGGTTGATCGGGCGACCAGTCGTTCTTTTGCGTGGGCGGTCGATACTGCGCCTGCTGGATGCTCTGCTGGTCCACGGTGCCGAATTTCGCGCGGAGTTCCGGCTGCTCGTATTCATCGAGCACGCGGCCGGTGTAGATGTCGCTAAACACGGGCGCGAGGAGCTTGTAATCGACTTTTCCTTGGCGGTTCGTGGCATCGAGCCAGTCCTTGTCCGCCGTGATCATGACGCCATCGACGATCTTCGGCTGCGGCGAGCGCTTGAAGTTGCTCAGCGCATCATCAAACCACAGCACGCCGAGCGGAGCCTGCACGAGCGAGTCTTCACTGGGCTTCCAGTCAGCGAGGTAGTTCGTGGAGCCGGTTAGCGGGCCATGTGTGTGAAGCACGGTGGCATTCAAAAGAGACACCAGCTTGCCACCGAGGGGCTTTAGCAGCTTTTCGAGAGGCTCATCTCCAAAAATGACACTCGCAAAGAAAGGCGGAAGTACGGACTTCGATGGCAGGACGGCCACTCGCTCACCATAGAAGCCCGTTTTTGCCAAGCGAAGCCTCAGAGCATCATCATCGCTCAAAACGATCAAATTGAGCTGACTCGTGGTAAGAATGGCTTCGATCAATCCAGGATCACCTGATGAGGTCATCAAGGCATAGCCCCGATCCGTTCCAGCAACCTTCAGAAGCTTAGCGGCATGTTCTTCATCGGCCTTTTCGAGGACGATCTCACGCTTCCAGCGCTTCGTTTCACCAATGCCTGAGCCGAAAGCCTTGAGAACACCGTCGGTGGTGACGACGAAGCATTTGTCGTCGGCGAGGATGACGCTGTGGGCGTTGGTGAAGGTGTCGAAGGAGAAGGCGGTTTCGGCGGCGTGGAGGGTGCGCTGGATGCCTTTTTGGCCTTCAGCGCGTGGGCGATCCTCGTGGCGCTTGGCGCTGATGGCTTCGTCGAATAGCAGACCGCGACGACGGAGCTTGGCGGCTTCTTTTTCGGCGGGCGTGGAGGCGAACCAACCACCGGTGTAGCGACCGGCGGATGGCAGCTCGAATTCTTTGATGGTGCCGTTTTTGAGGTCGAGCCTCGCGGGATAGGCGGTGCTGCATGGGACGATGAGGTCGTCGCCATCGATGAGCAGATAACCCTGCGGCGCGAGACCGCCCATGGCCTCGGTGGCATGCGGGTGAACGCCGTAGAGGTAGGAGCAGCGGTCGTTACGCCAGATCTCCGCGCCGGTGGCGGCATCGCAGCAGAAGACGAAGGTGCCTTCGAGCGGCCACACGCCGGCGGCGAAGTAAACGCGGCCGTCTTTGGCCACCGGACCGCCGCGCACGGGCCACACGGAGATGAGGCGCTGATTGCCGAGAAGCAGGCGATTCGAGGGAACGGCACGTTTTTGCCAGACCTCGTTGCCATCGGCGAGTTTCACGCAGCGGACCACGCCGTCATCGGAGCCAAAGATGGCCGTTTCGCCCACAATGACGGGCGCAAAGCGCACCGGGCCATCGGCGAGGGCTCGCCAGAGTTCCGCGCCGGTATCCGTGTCGAAGGCGATGACGCAATCCTCCCGCGAACTGCCGACGAGGAGGCGTTTTCCGGCGGCGACGGGCTCGTAGCTGCGATCGAACTGCAAGCGCGGCTCTTTGAAGGCCGGGCGCAGCGGCGGCAGTCCGCGACTCCAGATGAGGCGAGGCTCCGCGGGCATCTTTTGCGTCGTGGCGGCCGTGCGGCCGGGATCGTGCCGCCACATGGGCCAATCGGCCGCGTGCGCAAAAGCGGAAAGGAAAAGGAAGATGACAAAGCATGGCATGGCGAGCCAGTATCTACGCGATGTTTGCCACGCAACTCACCAGCCTAATGCTTTTGCTCGCCGAAGCCGCGCCGCTCAATCCGGGCCTCGCCGCCGAGGAGGAGACGAAGCGCCTGATCGGCCTCTTTGTCGTTCTCGGGATGGTGGCGCTGATTTTGAAGGGCTTTCTCATCGCCCGATGGTTCGCGAAGAGGAAGAAACTCAGGAAGAAAGCTTCTCAGATGCCACCACGGTGATTTTGCCGCCTTTGCTTTCGAGGCGGAGCTTTGCACGGCCAAAGTCACGCTTGTAGCTCCAGCCGGTCTCGGCTTCCCAGGTGGTGGTGCTGAGCTGGCGGAGCACGCGGAGCTGCAACACGAAGGTGGCGAGACGGTTTTTGTTATCGACGACGATTTGATCCGGCTCGATGGCCTTCAGGTCGATGGCGTTGACGAATTCGAGCTTCAGATCAGCAAGGCGCTTCACGAATTCCGTCGTGGCGGGGGTCATCATGCCATCGCGACTGATCTCTCCGAGCAAGATGCTGTAGTTCTTGGCCACGCCGGGATTCAGTTCCGGCAGGTTTTGGATCACATGACGGATCGCTGATTCACCGGCATCGCCTTCAAAAAGGTGCACCGGCATGCCGCCATCCTCGGACGAATGACAGCCAGTGAGGGCAAGAAGGGCAGCAAGAGCAAAGAAGCGTCGGGAGAACATGAAGAGGTTGGTGGGATGATGCGTGGCAAAGGGCGGAAAGGTTTCAGCGACGCCACTGATACATCCAGCGCTCGGAAATGACCTTCTCGCCTTCTTTGAGCTCGCTCATGATTTCGAGGAGGTTGGTCTTCTCCGGCACGTCGAGCTTGAAAAAGGCACGCCAGCCGCCGGTTTCGGCGTTTTTCATCACTCGCTTGTCGAGGATCTGCGCCTCGCCAGAGCTGATTTGAAGGTCGATGTCAGGCACCCAGTCGGCCTTGGATGGCGCGGGCATTTCACCAGCCGAGAAGTCGATGACATAAAGGTGATCGTCGGAGTCCATCACAAAGCCGCGGCGGGTGTTAAGCACCTTGCAAAGCTTGCCCGGCTCATGCTGATCCAGCCAGTGGAGGTTGTAGGCCACGCGGAGAGGCACGGCGGGCGTGGCGGGAAGGTTTTTCGGGCTCCACATGGCCACGATGTTGTCCCAGGTTTCTTCGCCGGTGGAAAGCTCCACGAGCGTCACCGAGCCAGCACCGAAGCCGCCCACCGGCTCCACCCACACGGCGGGGCGGCGGTGGTAGTTCGCTTCGAGGTCCTGGAAGTTGTTGAAATCACGGTCCCGCTCCGCCAGGCCAAAGCCCTTCAGCTTGTCGGTCTCGAAAAGGCTCAGGCGCATGTCCCGGCTCACATCGAGCGGACGCCAGATCGACGGCCCGCCTTCGATCTCGACCTGGAGGCCATCGGAATCATGCACCTCCGGGCGGAAGTCGTAGGGCTTCGGGTGCGAGTTCTCGCCGAACCAGAACATGCTGGAGAAGGGGGCGATACCCAGCATCTTCACCGGCTTGCGCAGATGGAGCGTGGCCTTGATTTTCATCAGCGTCGTCTTGCCGGGGGTGGACTCGAATTCGTAGGCCCCCGTGATGCTGGGGCCATTCAACAGGGCCAGCACCTTCACCGAGGTGGCACCCGGCTTCGGTGCCTCCAGCCAGAAGTGCGTGAAATCCGGAAACTCCTCCGGCTCACCGCCGATGGTATTCACCGCCACACCACGGGCGGAGATGCCATAGCCCAGCTCCGTGGTCACGGCGCGGTAGTAGCTGGCCCCCATGAAGACGAGGAACTCGAAGCGGCGCTTCAGCAGCGCCTCCGGAGCCACCACGCGAAAGCCCGCATAGCCTTCCGGATTCGTGACCTTCTCCGGCACCTGGAGCTTGCCATAATCGAAGAGTCCCTGGTCAAACGGCACCGCCGACGTGGCTCCGTCCCGCATGGTGTAAAAGCGCACTGGCTTCTTAAACATCCAGCCGGGGTGGAAAAACTCGATGCGATACACATCGCCGAGATCGCTGAAGATCGCCTTTTGAGGCTGAAAGCGGATGTCCCGATGCCCGTCGTATTTCAGCCCTTCAAAGAACGGATCGAGCTTCTGAGAGGGAGCCACATAGGGCTGCGCTGCAAGCTGCGCGGCCACTTTTTCGAGGCTGGCGTGGTCCTTCACGTCTTCCAGCTTCACCTGGGCAGCCGCAGACACGGCGAGCAGCGACATCAATCCAATCGAGGGGGCAAATTTCATGCAGGGCCGCGAGCATGCAGCACGCCGCATGCCAGTCAACCAGCGGGAACTGCCATCCCCGATTTCTCGATCCGGCTCAATAGTGACCGTAGCCGCCGCGATGGCGGTAGCCGTTGTTTGAGCAGTGGTTGTTGGAATGGCGACGCTCGCTTCGGTTGCTATTGGCCAAGCCATAGGCAATCAAGCCGATGGCCGCCGCGCCGATCAGCGCCGCTCCGGGCTCGATGACCTGCCGCGGACGGCCATAAGCATCGTAAGCGGTGGTGCATGATGCCATGGCTGGCAGGAGAAGCACGAGAAGAAGGCGATGGAGGGATTTTTTCATCGGCTCTCCGACGACCCATCGAGGTGTCTATTCAAAGCG
>JBEIGR010000404.1:0-5512 GCA_040381795.1 Verrucomicrobiaceae bacterium
GCATGTGGGCAAAAACAAGACACCGCTTCCCACCGTGAAGGGAGAGGGTGCCGAAGCCTAGGGAGCGTCGTCTGCATGGGGGAATAGGAAAGTCGGCCCATAGAGTTCACCACCCCACCTTTCTGACTCATGCATAAGCGAGGTTGATGCTGCCACGCGGTTGATCTATGCGTGACGATCATGAATCACTTCGAGATCATCGAATTCTACCTCGATCTGGTGCGCCGCGCCCAGGAGCGTGGTATTCGCTGCGGGATCACCAGTGGTATGGCCTGTGTCGCCTTTGAGATCGCGGAATCGACGAAGGACTGCGACCTGCTGTGCGATCCTGAAGCTGCGGATGCGTTCCTCGCCTTGCTCATCGAGAGTCCTCTCGGTGGTTCACCCTGTCAGTACCGTGGGAACATCAGCCCACCACTGGATGCCCGCTGGCTGAAAGGCGGCTGGACCAGCCACTTCGAGTGGCCCAGCACGGAAGGCTATCTGGATGTGTTTGGCATCGCACCGCGTGCCCGCTCCTCCTGGTTGGAGGAAATGATCCCGCCGTATGTGCATCCGCATGTCGTGGCTGATATGAAGCGCACCGGGCGTGACAAAGATTGGCCCTTTCTGACAGCCTTGGGTGTTAAGTTGGTCGAAAATGGCGACCCACGAGGTTGGCTACACATTTTTGATGAAGACCGATTGGCAACACTGTTGATCGATCATCCCGCCATTCCGGCAGCCATCTTGCAATCACGCCCGGTGCTGCAAATGCTGTGTGAGCGGAAGCCTGGACTCGCAGCGATCTTGCGACTCGAACGAGCATTTTGGCAGGGGCTCTCCAAGCGCCGAGTCTTGGTGTATGAGCACCTCCTTCGTCCCTATCTGGTGGCCGTCAGAAAGGCCTCTGCGGGAAAAAGTCTGAGCCTACGAGAGGATCACGAGCTTCGTGTGGCCTGCGCGGAAGCGCACCTACCACCCAGACCGCTCGATCCAGAACTTTTGGCTGGCATTATTGAGGCGGCCAAGACCGATTCCCTCTTTGGAATGAATCCAGAAATGGCCGCTTGGCTGCCCAATGTGATTCCAAACTTCACTTTGCTCATTCCAGGACTAAAATCGCCCTCATGAACACTGCGAGCATCGACGAAGTAAAGCCATCCATCTTTGAGGACCACCTCCGCCATTCCTTCGGCGACGAGATCGCCCGTGTGAGCAAGCTGCCGCTCATGGAGCGCTACCGCTATGTCGCCTGGATGATCGACAACGGGCGCAAACACGGCGTGAAGCACCTGCGTGAACCCCGTGGAGTCACGCTGTAGGTGAGTGGGGTTTCATTCATTTTCTGACCACTCATTTTCCGTTTCCCGAACTGCCGCTGCCCAAAACGGTGAGATGCATGGCGTCGGATAGGATGAAGCACCGACGAGGTCAAGCTGATGCCCAAAAACAAGACACCGCTTACCACCGTGAAGGGAAGCGGTGCCTGAATTGCCCGGCGGCCAATTCGGGGGAGGCCGCCGGGCAAAGGGGGGGCTGTAGGCGCTGTCGCCAGACTGCGGCCTCAGGTGGGTGCTACCCGATGACCACCGTGCTCTGGCGAGCACGCCTACAAGGCATCAGGGCTGCGTGGCGCGGGCCTGGAGGGTGACGAAGCCCTGGGGGAGCGTCGTCTGCACCCGCCAGATGGCGGAGGTGATGTCACCGCTTTGCCGGGTGGCGTTCAGGGTGGTGCGAGCACCGAATTTCGGAACGATGTTGAGCTGCACCACGCCTTCGATGGGGAAGTTCTGAGTTTCGATCACTATATTCACTGGTGCATTGTTTTGGATGGCCACATCAGCGCCAGCAATCAGCGGAGCGCGTGGATCGATGGGGGCATTTACGGCATCTACGCTGACGACGCGTGCTGTTGGTGCGTTAGCAGGAGGCCAGATCACCGGAGGATTGGCAGGTGGGACGCCAATTGTTTCCGGGTTGGAAATAATTGTTGGCGAAAATGATGTTGTTTCCACGCGGATACGTCCGCCAGGCGTATCTAGGGTCACTGCGAGGAGCGACCCAGCACCAGTCACGTGATTTGCTATGATACGTATGGCACCACCCGTACTTGAACCTTGGTAAGAGTTGACTCCAAGAGCATCAATCAGTCCGTTGATTGAAACAGTGTTTGCACTAGCAATCAAAATTGCACCTCCTGCTGAACAACCAGACCCTGTTTCACCACTCCCACCGCCTCCGGAACCTCCAATCAGCGGAATAATTTGCGGATTGCCGTATTTGCTGAGGTAATTTGCGCTATAAGCGTGAGCATGGCCTCCGCCAGGGCCATATCCCGAACCAAAGCCTGAAGGCCCCTTTGGCCCTCCTCTAAAGCCGCCAGGACCTGGTTCTGTTGGCAGCAAAACATTCGGAACTAAAAGTGAGCCACTTTTTCCTGCAACACTCAGAGTGCCCGCAATCGTCACATTCCCCTGCACCAGCCAAACCACTGGCGCATATGCAGGATGATTCTTGAAGGTCACGGTCACCCCCGTGGGGATGTTCACTGAGCTGTATTTGAAGACGACGGCCCACTTCTCCGCGTCATAGACGCCGTTACCGCTGCCGGGGGCGGTCCAGAGGGCGGTGGTGGCGAGGCCGAGATCGATCTCGACATTGGTGCTCGGATTGAAGGCCCCATCAGAGCCGTCGCTGGGGATGGTGAGCTGCGCTTGGGCAGTGAGCGCGCCAAAAACGGCGGCGAGGAGGATGGATGTGGTTTTGGTTTTCATGGGATGAAAGCGGGGAGATTTAGGATTTAGGATTTACGATTTGGGGCAGGTGTGGCAGGCTTGGCGGCATGAGTTCACTCACTGCCAAGCCTAAGAGTCCCGAGGAATTGCGCCCGCTGCTGCACCAGCGGCTAGATGTGGCGACGGATGAAGAAATCACCTCCGTCCATCGCATGCTGATGGAGATGGAGGCGCGGCGGCTGTATGCGGAGTTGGGGGACGAGTTTGCCGAAGACTGGAAATCGGGTCGCTTGACGAAGGAAAACATCGACGAAGCCATTCTGGAGCATCGCCAAGCACATCCATACCGATGATCGTGGTGATCGACACGAACGCGCTGCTGCAAGCCCTGGGAAATCACAGCCATGTCCGCCCGCTGTTGGATGCTTGGTTCAGCGGCAGGCTGATCTGGGCGATGAGCAATGACATCCAGCATGAATATGAAGAGATCATCACCCGGCGTAGTGGCGCGGCACGGTGGCAAAGGCTGGAAATGATGCTGGACCTGGTGGCTGGGACTCGTCCGGAAACGCTGCGGATGGCCACTCCGACCTTTCGTTTCCACCAAATCATCGACGACCCGGATGACGACAAGTTTGTGGACTGCGCCATCGCGGCGGAGGCGGACTACATCATCACCTCGGACCATCACTTTGACGTGCTCATCGGCTCGGGCTACAAGCCGCAGCCGATCACGCCGGAGGAGTTCATCCGCCGGCATGTGACGTAGCCTGCGCTCCAGGCTGCGCCTCGTAGCCGCCGCCGCAAGGCGGTGGTCTGGGGGCTGACAAGGCCGGGCGACGCTCAGATTCCACGCCCTTGCGGGCGCGGCTACGGGTGGGGGCGCGCTCATGGTTCCGTGAAGTTGAGCACGCTGACCTCGCGGCTGATGGCCTCATAGGTGGCGCTGGGGCTGCCGAAGTTGAAGACGCTCCACTCGCGGCTCTCGCGCTGGAGCAGATCGCTCACTGGGACGGCCTGGCCGTTGTAGAGGGAGATTTCTCGGCTGTTCGCCTCCACACTGGCGCTGGGGCTGCCGAAGTTGAAGACACTCCACTCGCGGCTCTCACGCTGGGCGAGGTCGCTAACGGGGACGGCCTGGCCGTTATAGAGGGAGATTTCGCGGCTGTTTGCCTCCACGGTGGCGCTGGGGCTGCCGAAATTGAAGACGGACTGCTCGCGGGTGATGGCCTCAAAAGAGGTGCCACTGCCGAAATTGAACACGCTGACCTCGCGGCCCTCCCGCTGGAGGATTTTGTAGCTGAGGATGCCAAACAAATTGAGATAGACTTGGTAGTTGGTCAGCCCACCGCCACCGGGAGCGAGCCGGGAGCCATCGCTGGGATCGAGCGGATCGAGGGTGCTGGAATGGGTGAGCTCATAGATGTCGTCGATGCCATCCCCATCGGTGTCCTGCGGGGAGAACTTGCTATAGGGGACGGCGCGGAAGAAGCCCTTGGTGACGCCGGGTTCGAGATCGAGGACGGAATCAATGCCGAGGCTCATGTCCGCCGGTGCCCACTGGATGAGATCGGGGGAGTGCTCGAGGAGGTAATAGACGCCGGGATTCTCGGAGAACTCGACGGTGACGGCGCCGTTCTGCACTTGGAGTCCGGTGATGGTGTTCAGGTCGGCAGCGCGGAGTAAAGGGCTGCTTAGTAGCAGCCCCAATCCGAAGATCGAGGTGAGGAGAAATCGAAACATGGTAGAACGGGTAAATCCTAGAACCCAAAGCCGATACCGCGCACGAGGCTGGCAGCTTCACGCACGGTTTTGAGTGGGCCGAGAGCTTCATCGCGGTCGTTGGCACGCATCTCGCGCTGGGCACGGGACTCTTCGAGTTCATTGGCCCGCTGGCGGCGATTTTGGGAGAGGCGTGCTTCGGACGTGATGGCGCGTGAATCACTGCGACCTTCGTTGATGGCACGGCTTCGCTGGCCGATGGCGTAGCCGCCCATGGTGGGCTGCACGCATTGAGTGCCGAGGGTGATCAGGAGGAAGGCAAGGAGGAGGCGGGAGGCGGTCTTCATGTTTTCGGGGCTATGAGGGGAAATGGCGGATCACCAGAACAAGAAGGAGGTGCGGTTGTTGGTGACGTGGGTAGGATTGTGGCGGGTGGCCATCTCCGTGGCGCGAGCGTTGCTCATGCGCTCGCGGTCACGGAAGCGGTAGCTTTCTTCCTCCACTTGATTGATGTGTGCCTCTCCGCGGGCGTATTCCGCGTCCGTCATGGTGGACTGGTGGTAACGAGGCACCTGCGGCGTGTAGCACGAGGCGAGCAGGAAGGTGGCAGCGGCGGCGAAGAGGAGGCGTGCGGGATAGGGTGGCATGGTATTCTCCGTGGAATACCAGAAGCCGGGAGCGGCGGTGACAGTGCTCGAACGATTTTTTTACGAGGGCGTGGCTGCCGCCGCAAGGCGGTGGGGCATTGGAGAACGGGCGGAGCGATGAGACGCTCGATTTCCACGCCCTTGCGGGCGCAGCTACGAGGGCGTGGCCACCGCCGCAAGGCGGTGGGGCATTGGAGGAGTTTTGCGAAGGCTGAAGGACATTCGGGAAGCCGCGCCCTTGCGGGCGCAGCGACGAGGCGTAGCCGCCGCCGCAAGGCGGTGGGGCATTGGAGGAGTTTTGCGAAGGCTGAAGGACGTTCGGGAAGCCACGCCCTTGCGGGCGCAGCTACGAGGGTGTGGCTGCCGCCGCAAGGCGGTGGGGCATTGGAGAACGGGCGGAGCGATGAGACGCTCGATTTCCACGCC
>JBEIGR010000405.1:0-5501 GCA_040381795.1 Verrucomicrobiaceae bacterium
CCGTGGTAATAATCGACTTCCCCGTAGTGCAGGCTGCCGAGCAGGCCTTCATCGATGAGGGCCTTGGTGACCTGGAACTGGTTCGAGAAGCGGCACTCGAAGCACACGCAGCCCTGCACGCCGTTACCCTTTGCGGCGGCGGTGATTTCACGCACCTCCTGCAGGGAGTTGGCCATCGGCTTTTCGAGGATGATGTGTTTTTTGGCATTCGCGGCGGCCACGGCCTGGTCGCGGTGCTGGCTGGGGTAGCTGGTGATGTCCACGACATGGATGGACGGATCGGCGAGCATGGCGTCGAGGCTCTGGTAGCTCTTGATCTTGCCGCCGTGCTTGGCGCTGAGCTCGGCATCGTCGAGCTTCCGCGAGGAATAGATGGCCGTGACCTGGCCCTGGGTGGTTTTGTTGATCGCTTCGATGTGGGCGGTGGCCGCCCAGCCGTATCCGATGATGCCGACGTTGTATTTTTTCATGGTGGGGAGTGCTGCATTCCAGCGGGGGCTGGAAAAGTGTCAAACACATACCTGATGAGCCGGGAAGATGTTTCAACGGGCGGCGCGAAGGGCGGTGATCTGCCGGAAAACCACAAAGCAACAAGGCTCAGGCCAGCCCGAGTTCCTTCTTCACGATCTCCACACCGGCGCACATGCTGGCGAGCTTCTTCTTCGCGGCCCAGCGGGCGGTTTGGGAGAGGCCGCAATCGGGGGCGAAGACGAGTTTGTCCGCTGGCGCATGCTTGAGGCAGGCTCGCACGGCATCGGCGATCTGTTCGGGCGTTTCGATATGGTAGCTCTTCACGTCGATAATGCCCACGGCCACATCGTAGCGCTCGGACATCGGTTTGATGACCTCCAGCTCGGCGTATTCGCGGTTCGCCATCTCGACGTGGACTTCATCGCAGTGGAGGTCGAGGAAGGCGGGGAAAAGCGGGGCGTATTTGCGCCAGCCGACGGGGTGGCCTTTGAAATTGCCAAAGCAGAGGTGCGTGCAGATGCGTGACTTACCGTAACCGCTGGCAACGGTGCGGTTGAAGATGTCCACGAAGCGCTTCGTGTCCTCGCGGTAGCCGTAGCAGCTCATGCTGGGCTCATCGACGCAGATTTCCTTCGCACCCGCCGCGACGAGGTCGGCGATCTCCTGGTGAACGATGGGCAGCAGGGCCTCGGTGATGGCGTAACGGTCTTTGTAGCGCTCATTTGGCGAGAGTCGGCCGCTGAGCGTGTAAGGGCCGGGGACGGAGACTTTGAGTTTTTTGCCCGTGTGGCCTGCGAGACGCTGCAAACGCTGAAATTCCTCCACCGCGCCGAGTCCGCGTGGCGCTTTCAATTCGCCGACGATCTCGTGTTTGCCGCGCTGATCATGTGCCGGTGGTCCAAAGCGTCGCGGACTGGCCGGTTCGAGCGCGATGCCCTCGATGAAGCCGTAGAAGCTCAGATTGAAGTCAAAACGCGTCTGTTCGCCATCCGTGATGACATCGAGCCCGGCGGCGATCTGATCCTGAATGGCTACCTGCGCCGCATCATCCTGCATTTCGGCGATGTCGGCCGTTCCGAAACTGCTGAGGTGCTGCGCGGAGAATTCGAGCCAGCCCGGAAACGGATAGCTGCCGATGACGGAGGTGCGAAGCGGTTGGGATTTCATGGTGTGGCCATGAAACGACAGACGAAGCCGTCATGCCACGCATGAACCGCAAAGCACAACCGATGCGGCAGAGTCGGACAAGTCGGACCCGTCTGACTCGTCAGACGCCGAGACCCGCGTAGTAGCGTGAGATGCGCCGTGCGTGCTCATCATACGCGGCTTCAAACAACTCGGTGGCTTTCTCAGCTCCAACAACAGCTCCAGCGGTCAGCACCTTCGGAGGTTGGCCGGCTTTCGTCAGACGATCTGCCACCTCGGCTTTGATGGCGTTCACGAGAAGGCAGCCGCCGACGGTGCTTCCGGGTGCCACGGGCGTTTCGAGGCCTTCGATCTTCACCATGGCATCGCCAACGGGGGCGCCGGTATCGAGGACGATGTCGGAGAAGTCCTGGAGCTTTTTGCCGTCGCGGTGGCGGCTGGTGCTGGCCTCGCTGTGGGTGGTGCTGATGATGGCGGCGACCTTCACCCCACGCTTTTGAAACTCCTCGGCCATTTCGACGGGGACGACGTTGCAACCGCCGCTGGAGATGACGAGGGCGCTGTCGCCGGGCATGAGGTCGAAGTTTCGCAGGATGCGGTTGGCGAAACCGCTGACGTTTTCGAGGAACATGGCCTGACGCTGGCCATTGGCTCCGACGACGAGGTTGTGGAAGGTCAGCGAGAGCTCGACGATGGGATTGAAGCCCGGAAAGGAGCCGTAACGCGGCCACATTTCTTCCACGAGGATGCGGCTGTGCCCGGAGCCGAAGACATGGACCATTTGGCCAGCGAGGATCGTCTTCGCGAAGAGGTCAGCGGTTTGTTGGATGAGCGGGAGTTGGTCGCGAACGCAGTTGAGGAGGCGTTCGGAGGCTTCTAGGTATTGGAGTGCTGGAGTCATGGGGAAAAAGAGTCGGGAAGGTTAACCACAGAGGTCACAGAGAGGCACAGAGGTTTGAATTCTGAACTCTGTGCTCCTCCGTGGCCTCTGTGGTAGATCAATGAAGCTGCATGAGATTGAAAACGGCACCGAGGCATCCGGCGCTGTCACCGAGCATTGCTGGCACGAGGCGGGCTTGGTGGCCACCGGGACGCCATTCGAAGGTGTCGAGCATTTGCTGGAGAGGCGTGAAGAGAAGGTCTTTAGCACCGGTGGCGATGCCGCCGCCGAGGATGACGACTTCGGGGTCGAGGACGTTGATGAGCGAGGCGATGGCGGCGGCGAGATGGCGGACGGAGGTGAGCCAGACTTTTTTGGCGTGTGCATCGCCCGCGGCATAGGCATCGAGAAGCGCGTGGGTGGTGGCGTAGCGACCTTCGCCGCGAATGCCGATGGTTTGATTGCCGATGGCATCTTCGAGACTTCCAGGCGTGTTGAAGTCATCGCACGGTGCATTCGAGTCGATGCTGAGGTGACCGAGATGGCCAGAACGACCAATTTTGCCCGTGAGGAGGCGGCCGCCCGTGTAAATCGCTCCGCCGACGCCGGTGCCGAGGGTGAGCATGAAGGCATCTCGCGTATTCTTCGCGGCTCCGGCCCACACTTCACCGAGAAGAGCTGCATGGGCATCGTTGAGCACGCGGCAGTCACGCTCGAGGAAGGCGGACCAGTTGAACTTTTCGAGTCCGTGCATGCGTCCGGGCATCCAATCGATGCAACTGCCATCTGGATTGGCCAAACCGGGTGCGGAAAGGCCGACGGCGAGTTGGGAGCCTGCCTGCGCTTCGAACTCGTGAACGATCTCACGCACGGTGAGGGCGAAGCGTGGGGTGTCGTTTTCGAACTCGCCATCGCGAGTGGGTTTCGAGAGCGTGGCGATGGTTTTCGCGGATTGGGTGTCCACGAGTGCGGCTTTGATGTTTGTGCCGCCGAGGTCAATGCCGATGGCGAGGTTTAAAGCTTCAGGTTTCAAGTTGGGGCAGGCTTTAAACCGCTAATGAGACGCTGACATGGCGCTAATAATGAATTTTATCAGCGTCAGATTAGCGTCTTATCAGCGGTTAGAATTCATGAGATTGTCCTTCGCTCACCGTCCATCCGCCATCGACGGCGAGGACTTGGCCGGTGATGAATTTGGAATCGGGACTGAGCAGCATCAGCGCGGCGGCATCGCAGTCTTCGGGATGGCCGATGCGGCCGCCGTCGAGGGGTTGCTTGGTTTTGATAAAGGTCATGATGTCGTCGTTGGTGGCGGCGCGTTTGGACATGGGTGTCTCAACGAGCGCGGGAGCGATGACGTTCACGCGGATGTTTTGCGGGGCGTAGTAGGCGGCGATGGATTTGCTGAAGCCGATGATGCCCGCTTTTGCCGCAGCGTAGGCGTGGGAGGCGAAAAATTTGGGCGAAGGCGAGTAACCGAGCACGCTGGCCATGTTGAGGATGACGCCGCCAGTGCCTTGCTGGATGAATTGGCGGATGGCGGCTCGATTCGAGAGGACGACGGACTTCAAATTGAGGTCGAGGGTGTAGTCGAGGCCGTCATCGGTCATTTCGTGGAGCGGGCCATCGCCTTTCGAGCGTCCGCTGCCGCCGGCGACGTGGTAGAGGGCGTCGAGTCGATCAAACATGGCCACCGCACGTTCGGCGGCCTCGGGTGTGGATGCATCGGCGGCAAAGCCTTGGGCCTGCGGGCCGAGTTCGACGAGCGCGGCATCGACATTGGCCTGCGTGCGGCTGGTGACGACGACGTTCGCTCCGGCGGCGACGAGTTTTTTCGCGGAGGAAAGGCCTAGACCCGTCGTGCCGCCCATGATGACGATGTTTTGGCCGGAAATGGAATGCATGATGAGTGAAGGAGTCGAGCGCACGGTGGCGTTCAAGCTGCCTCTCATGAACACACGTCGCGCTTTTCTTGGCAACCTCTCCGCTTTGGCTTTTACCGCTCCGTTGTTGGCGGAAACGCCGAAACCGAAGAACAAGATCTGCTTTTTCACGAAGCACCTCATCGGCCTAGGCTATGACGACATCGCCAGTCTGGGCGCTGAGATGGGCGTGGATGGCATCGAAGCACCGATTCGTCCCAAATCAGGCCACATCACGCCGGAGCAGGTGGTGGATGAGCTGCCGAAATTCGTCGAGGCGCTCAAAAAGCAGAACCTCGAAATGATGATCATGACCTCCGGCATCAACGAGGTGAGTGCGGAGCAGCGCACGGAGGAGGTGCTGCGCACGGCGGCGAAGCTGGGCGTGAAGCGCTTCCGCATGAACTACTTCAAGTATGACCTCAAGCAGCCGATCTGGGAGCAGCTCCAGGCCATTCGTCCGAAGATCAAAGACCTCGTGGCCTTGTGCAAAGAGATCGGCATCCAGCCGATGTTTCAGAATCACAGCGGGCAGGATTACTTCGGTGCGCCGGTGTGGGACATCTTCTCCATCATGCGCGAGTATCCGGCGGCAGATTTCAGCTTCGCCTTCGACATCCTGCACGCCACCTGCGAGGGCGGGAAATCCTGGCCGCTGGAGTTTAACCTCGTCAAAGACCACATCGGCGCGGCGTATTTCAAAGACTACACGTGGGACGGTCGCAAGCTCGTCACTGTGCCGCTGGGCGAAGGCCAGGTGGACCCGGCGTATGGCAAGATGCTCATGAAAACCGGCTACAGCGGCCCCATTTCACTGCACGTCGAGTATCTCGAAGGCAATCCGAAGGATGCGGCGGTGCTGAAGGGCTTCCGTGAGGCGCATCTGCGGGATATGAAGACGCTGCAAAGCTGGATCACCGCGTGATCTGCTTTCCGAGATACATTTTCATCGTGCGAAAAAGCGCGACTGGACCATTTTGTGACGCATGTCCTCTTCAAAGAAACCATCCTCCGATCCCTCACCGCTCGCCGGCACGCTGCTGCTGGCCTCGCCCGTGATGGATGATCCGAACTTTGCCCGC
>JBEIGR010000406.1:0-5485 GCA_040381795.1 Verrucomicrobiaceae bacterium
CGCATCATCGGCCTCACCCGCACCAGTCGTCGTTTGCCGACGGAGCGCGACATGTCGGCCAAGTTTGGCGTGAGCCGCAGTGTCGTGCGTGAGGCGGCGAAGCGACTCGAACTGCAAGGCTTGCTCGAAATCCGCCAAGGCAGCGGCATGACCGTCGTGGACAAGCTGCACAAGCCGCTCAACGGCGCCCTCAGCCTCCTCGTACCAGATGAGGCCCAGCGCCTCAAGCAGCTCATCGAGGTGCGTCTCGCGTTGGAACCGGAAAACGCCCGACTCGCCGCCGAACGTGCCACCGCCGCTGATGTGAAAGCGCTCATCGCCTGCCACGAGCGATTCGAGGCTGCGAGCACCTTTGAAGAGCAGGTCGAGGCTGATGTGGCCTTCCACTGCCTTCTTGCCGAAGCCTCCGGCAACAAGATCGCCACGCTGCTCATTCAAAGTCTCTCCGAACTGCTGCAAACCAGCCTCAAGCACGGCTACAGCCGCGTCACAAAGGACCTCGCCGTCGCCGACCACGCGAAGATCCTCAAAGCCATCCTCGCCCGCAGCCCCACCGCCGCCGCAAAGGCCATGCGCACCCACCTCGAACACGCCCGCTTCGACATCGGCCTATGAAATCATTGCTCCTATCTGTCCTATCGGTTCCATCCGTCCTATTCAGTCAGGACTTCGACCGCGAGATCCGCCCTCTCCTCAAAGAGCGCTGCATCGAATGCCACGGCCCCGAAAAGCAAAAAGCGGATCTCCGCCTCGATGCCAAACCGCATGCCTTCAAAGGCGGCGAAAGCGGCACAGCCA
This sequence comes from Verrucomicrobiaceae bacterium, assembly GCA_040381795.1. Taxonomy (GTDB): domain Bacteria; phylum Verrucomicrobiota; class Verrucomicrobiia; order Verrucomicrobiales; family Verrucomicrobiaceae; genus Prosthecobacter. The sequence goes on from JBEIGR010000406.1 coordinate 799, forward strand.
TCATTCCCGCCAAGTCGAGCGCTTCACCGCTCTTCCAACGCATCACCGCCTCTGGTGAGGAGCGCATGCCTCCGAAAGGCGAACCACTCACCGCCGACCAGATCTCCAAAATCAAAGCCTGGATCGACTCCGGCGCCGTGTGGCCCGAAAACGCTGAAGACAAAGCCGCTGCCACCGATTCCCGCGTGAACCACTGGGCCTATCAGCCGCTCAAAGTGGCTTCGGCTTTAGCCGGACCCCTCGGGCTAAAGCCCGAATTACTTTCCATCGATTCCTTCATCGAAGCCAAGCTCCGCGCAAAAGGCCTCTCATTCTCTCCTCCCGCCGACGCACGCACGCTCATCCGCCGCGCCCACTTTGTCGTCACCGGCCTCCCACCGTCGGACATGTCAGACGTATCCGACCTGTCAGACAAAACCTACCGCCAGCTCATCGACTCCCTTTTATCCTCCCGCCACTACGGCGAAAAATGGGCCCGCCACTGGCTGGATGTTGTGCGCTTCGCTGACTCGAACGGCTTTGAGACCAACCACGAACGCCCAAATGCCTGGCGCTACCGCGATTACGTCATCGACGCCTTCAACACCGACAAACCCTTCGACCGCTTCATGTTCGAGCAGATCGCGGGCGATACCTGCGACGCAGATGTGGCCACCGGCTTCATCGTTGGCGGGCCGTTTGATCGCGTGAAGGGCCAGGACAAAAATCTCCAGCTCATGCAGCGAGCCGACGAACTCTCCGACATGGTCAACACCACCGGCACCGCCTTCCTCGCCACCACGATGGGCTGTGCCAAATGCCACAACCACAAGTTCGATCCCGTCACGCAGACCGACTTCTACGCCATGCAGGCCGTCTTCTCCGGCGTGCAGCATGCCGAGCGGCCGATCAGGTCACCGGAGTTCGCCGCGCAGGAGAAAAAAGCCGCTGAAATCCGCGCCAAGCTCGCGCCGCTCCTCACAAAGCTCGCCGAATATCAGCCGAAGGCTGTGCTCGGCCGACGCGTGGCGCTGGGCGAAGAGGAAGCCATCTTTTTAAAGACACCCCAAGGCGTCAAAGCCACGGATTACGATGCCGGCAACGCGCAGGGTGAGCTCAACGACCTCGGTAATGCGCAGCGCTTCCCGAACATCGGCGAGAGCTACCGCTACTTTGATGAAGCACCCGGCACCGACTGCGTCGTCTGGACTCCGAAACGCAGCGGCAAGCATCGCATCTGGGTGAGTTGGGGCGTGTGGACCACGCATGCGCCTGACGCCCGCTTCATTTTCGAAACCAACGGCAAGCAGACCGAGATCGGCACCATCAACCAGCGCCAGTTCGCCGATGGCACGCCCGCCATCGCTGGCAAAAAACGCTGGAGCAGCTTCAAAAGCCTCGGCGAGCACGAACTTGCCGCCAACAGCCGCATCCTCCTCCGCATGGGCAAAACCAGCGCTCCGATGGCGGCAGACATTCTCCTGCTAGAAGATCTCACTTCGTTTCCCTCATCCCTCATCTCTCATCCCTCGCCGCACATCCGCCCACCGGTCGTTCACACCGCCAACACGGATCTCTTCGCTCCCACCAACGCGAAGCACCTGCGCTTCGTCATCGACGACAGCTCCAGCAACAACGCCTGCATCGACGAAGTCGAGATCTTTGGCACCAGCGGCGAAAACCTCGCTTTGAAGGCCAAAACGACCTCCAGCGGCGATTACGGCCCCTCGCCGATTCACAAGCTCCCGTACATCAACGACGGAAAATATGGCAACAACCGCAGTTGGATCGCCAAAGAGAAAAAAGGCTGGGTGCAGTTCGAATTCGCGCAGCCGCAGGAGGTCAGCCGCGTCGTCTGGAGCCGCGATCGCAGCACGACGGGCAAAGCCTTTGAAGACCGCCTCGCCACCGCTTACCGCATCGAGGTTTCTGACGACGCCAAGGCCTGGAAGACCGTCGCCAGCCACGCGGATCGCCTCAGCGCCCGCTTCAACAAAAAAGTCAAAGCCATCCCATCCGCGTCGAACGCTCCCGCCGACCTCATCGCGAAGGTCGATGCGCTGCAAAAGGAGCTGCAAAGCTTCACCGAGCCGCCCATGGCCTACGCTGGCGCCTTCAAGCAGCCCGAGCCCACGCATCGCCTGCATCGCGGCGATCACATGAGCCCGCGCGAAGTCGTCGCACCGGAAGGACTGTCGCTTTTCAAAGGGAAGCTCGGCAGCTTCAAGCTCGCGCCGGATGCCCCCGAGCAGCAGCGCCGCCTCGCCTTCGCGAAATGGCTAACAGATCCACGCAATCCATTGCCCGCCCGCGTCATGGTGAACCGCATCTGGCATTACATCTTCGGCACCGGCCTCGTGGCCACGCCCAGCGACTTCGGCCACATGGGCTTCAAACCCACGCATCCCGAGCTGCTCGACTGGCTCGCGAATGAGTTCATCCAGAGCGGCTGGAGCGTGAAGCACATTCAGAGGCTTATTCTGACCTCCCGCACCTTCCAGCAAAGCAGCGTAGGGCAAAGAGCGAAGAGCGAAGAGTCCCAAGCCCGCGAAGCGTCAGACTCTACGCCCTTTGCCCTTAGCTCAAAGCTCGACGCTACAAACACCCTCCTCTGGCGCTTCGCCCCTCGTCGTCTCGATTCCGAAATGATCCGCGACAGCATCCTCGCCGTCACCGGCAGCCTCGATCTCACCCCGGGCGGCCCCGGCTTCATGCTCTACGAGCCGAATGCCAACTACGCCCGCAACTGGATCGCCGAAATGAGCGACTTCGAGCGCGAGGACTACCGACGAATGATCTACGCCCTCAAACTCCGCATGGAGCCCGACGCCATCTTCGCTGCCTTCGACGCCCCCGATGGCGGTCAAGTCTGCCCCAGCCGTCCGAGAAGCACGACACCGCTTCAAGCTCTGAACCTCTTCAACAGCTCCTTCCTCCTCGAACGAGCCGAAAAGCTCGCCGCCAAGGCCAAGAACGTCTCAACCGCCTACCAACTCGTCTATCAACGCCAGCCCACGAAAGACGAACTCACCACCGCCGAGGCCTTCGTGAAAAAAGAAGGCCTTCAAGCCTTCTGCCGCGCCCTGCTCAACTCGAACGAGTTCCTCTTCCTCGAATGACCCCAGACCGCTGACAGCAAATCTTCTCTCCATGCCTTCCTTCCAGCCCCTCGTCGCCAACATTGACTGGAAGACCTCGCCACGCGGCGATCCTGATTCCTGCGTCGAAAAATCCGTCCTCGGCAGCCATGCCGAAGTGCGGCGTTATCTGTGCGAAAGCGATGCAGACTTCACGGAGGAGATTTGCGAGGCGGCGGCGCTCATCGTCTGGCACAATGCGCCGATGTGTGCGCCTGGCCTATCCCGGTTAAAGCATTGCCGAGCACTCATCCGCAATGGCGTGGCTTTGACTCAGTGGACATAACCGCCGCACGGCAGCTTGGCATCACGGTGTGCGGATAAGGTGGTCGGCATGAGCTTACTGCGTTAAATGGGGAGCTGGCATCCCAATCGTGACGTGGGCAGACAACTGATAGAAATCTTGCCGCGGCTCAGTAACTGGTATGACCTCCTACCTCTATCCCATTTTCCATCTCTTTCTGCCCCATGAAACTCAGCCGCTTTGGCATCCCTGATCACGATAGAACCAGCCTTCTTCTTGACGTTGGCCGCCGCATTGAGGATTCGGCGTTCGTGGCTGACTACGATGAGCGATTCTTCGGTGGCGGTGTTATGAAGAACCAATGACCTCACCTGTGAAATCCTCTCTCGAACACCAACTCAAAGCGTTGCTGCCTCGCGGGCGTGTGCTGACCTCGGCGGCTCAGTTGGCGGGCTATGGCGCGGATGGGTTGGGCTATAAGAACCACCTTCCTGACGCCGTGGTGATTCCGGCGGATGCGGAAGAACTCGCGGGCTTCATGCGCGGGGCAAAAGCTCTGGGGGTGCCGGTGGTGATGCGGGGGGCGGGCACTTCGCTTTCGGGTGGGCCTGTGGCAGTCCAGGGCGGTGTGGTTGTTCATACCTCGGCGTTGAAGAAGATTCGGGAGATCAACACGGAAGGGTTCTGGTGTGAGGTGGAATGCGGCGTGGGGCTCAATGACCTCGATGCGGCGTTGAAGCCCTATGGCGTGTTTTATCCACCTGATCCATCGAGTGGTCCGGTTTGCACGCTCGGTGGCAATGTGGCTTCGAACGCGGGTGGCGCGCACTGCTTTCGCTACGGTGTGACGAGCAATTACGTGCTCGGAGTCGAGGCGATCATGCTGGATGGCAGTCTGCATCGCTTTGGTGGCCCTGCGGGTGGGCGTGGGCCTTGGCGCGAAGATTGGAAACGGTTCATGATCGGCTCCGAAGGCACGCTGGCGGCTTTCACTCGCTTTTGGCTGAGACTGCTGCCGCTGCCGGAGAAAGTGTGGACTTTCCGCGCGACCTATCCCGACATGAAAACCACCGAGGCGGCGATCCATGCTTTGGTGGCGCACTCGTCGTATCCAGCGGCCATCGAGATGCTCGATCCGCGTGGCGTGGCGATGGTGGAGAGCAGTCAGATGGCTTGCGGATTGCCCGAGGGCTCGTTCATGCTGCTGGTGGAGATTGATGGTCCTGAGGCGCTGGTGAATGCTCGCGTGCAGTCCGTCGCCGAGCTTTTGCGTCAGGCAGGCTCGAATGATGTGATGTTCAGCGATGAAGAGGCTCTTCGCCAAAAG
>JBEIGR010000407.1:0-5474 GCA_040381795.1 Verrucomicrobiaceae bacterium
GCTTTATGTCGGCGACGGCATCAATGACGCCCCCGCCATGATGGCCGCCACCGTCGGCATGGCCATCGGCCAGAACAGCGATGTCACCGCCGAGGCTGCTGGAGTCGTCATCATGGACAACTCACTCAAAAAAGTGGACGAATTCATGCACATCAGCCGCCACATGCGAGTCATCGCCCTGCAAAGCGCCGTCGGCGGCATGGCCCTTAGCCTCATCGGCATGGCCTTCGCTGCCACCGGCCACCTCAGCCCCGTCAGCGGTGCGATTGCGCAGGAGATCATTGATGTGTTCGCGGTGTTGAATGCACTGCGAGCCGCCTTTCCGCCGAGGGTGATTCATGATCTTTAACGCGAATGTCTTCTATCTGCTCAGCACCGTGCTGCTGGTCACTTCGTGCGTCGGCAAAGGCACGCGTGAAATGGCGGCGGATGCCGTCGTGGTGCCTGCGAGGTGGCAGCAGGGCTCATCTTCGTCGAAACCGCTCGATGTGGCGACGTGGTGGAGGCGCTTTCGCGATCCGGTGTTGAATGACTTGCTCGCGGAGGCGCTGAAGGCGAGCCCGACGGTGCGCTCGGCGTTGGAAAAGGTGACGGAGTATCGGGCGCGGCGTGGGGTGGAGTCGGCGAACTTGTTTCCATCGCTGGCAGCGAATCAATCGGGTCGCGGCGTGCGCACCAAGAGCGGCATCACGGATGTCATCACCACGAGCGAGAGTTACAAGGCGTCGTTCGATGTGAGCTGGCAGGTGGATTTGTTTGGGAAGCAGTTTCAGACGCTCAAAGCGGCCACGGCGGACCTCGAACAGATCGGTGAGAACTTTTACGGAGCACAGGTCACGCTCGTGGCGGATATGGCGACGGCGTATGTCGCGCTGCGTTCGGCGGAGGCGCAGTTGAGCGTGGTGCAGCGCAGCCTGGGCACACGGGGCGAGACGGTGCAGCTCACGCAATGGCGCGAGCAGGCGGGCACGGGCGATGCACTCGACACGCAGCGCTCCATCAGCACGCTGGAGCAGGCGCGGGCCTCCATGCCGGCACTGCAACTCAGCGTCGTGCAGAGCAAGAACCAGCTCGCGCTGCTCTCAGGTCGCACGCCGGGTTCGCTCGATTCGCGGCTCGCGGGCTCGCGTCGCGTGCCGGAGATGATTTCGCGCATCGCGGCCGGAGTTCCTGCTGAGGCTCTGCGTCAGCGGCCCGATGTTCGTGCGGCTGAGCATGTGCTGGAGGCTGCATTTGCCCGCACGCAGTCCGCGAAGCGTGCGCGGCTGCCTTCGCTGAATCTGAGCGGTTCCATCGGCATTGATGCCCTCAAGGCGGGTAACATTTTTTCACCTGAAGCCGCCATCGCGAGCATCCTCGCTAGTTTGGCCACAACGGTGATCGATGCGGGCCGCATTCGGCAAAACATTCGCGCGGTGAGTTCACGCGAGCGACAGGCGCTCATCGCGTATGAGGCCACCGTGCTCACCGCGCTCGCCGAGGTCGAAAACGCGCTCGCTGCCGTGCGTCGTTATGCCGAGCAGCATCGCATCGTCGAAAAAGCTGCCGATGCGGCGCGAGAGGCTGTCACGCTCGCCGCTTGGCAATACGAGGCCGGTCAGGTGGATCTGCTCGTGTCGCTCGATGCACAGCGCACGCTGCTCACGCTGGAGCAGCAGGAAGTCACCACGACTGCGCAGAGCGCCAATGCCTGCGTGCAACTCTACAAGGCCCTCGGCGGAGGTTGGTCGCCCTTTTGACATGAAAACCTCCTCGCCATTGGCTCCAGCCGATCTCGCCAAAGCCATCCAGGCCAGCGGATCCAAGGGGCACTTCAAACGCAACGCCATCCTCGGCCTCATCGTCATCGCACTCGGCCTTGGTGGATGGTATTGGCGGAGCCGCATCGAAAAGGCCAAACAACAAGTGCCGCTCTATGTCACGGAGCCGCTCACACGAGGCGATGTCTTCCTCACCATCACCGCCACGGGCAATCTGGAGCCAACGAACGAAGTCACCGTCGGCAGCGAGCTTTCCGGCATCACGCTCGAAGTGAATGCCGACATCAATGACCGCGTCACCAAAGGCCAGCAACTCGCCAAGCTCGACACGAGCAAGCTTTTGCAGCAAACCGAGAGCAACCGCGCTGCTGTGCGAGCCGCGCAGGCCCGTGTCACGCTCGCCGAGGCCACGGTGAAGGAAAGCGCCGCGCTGCTCGCCCGCCAACAGGAGCTGCAGCGCATCAGCGGCGGCAAAGTGCCCTCCAAAGCCATCATCGACACCGCCATCGCCACCGCCGAGCGTGCAAAGGCCGATCTGCTCAACACGCAGGCCGGAGTCGGCACCGCTGAGGCCCAGGTGCGCATCAACGAGAACGACCTCGGCCGCGCCATCATCAAATCGCCCATCGACGGTATCGTGCTCACGCGCAGCATCGAGCCCGGCCAGACCGTCGCCGCCAGTTTCACCGCTCCGCAGTTGTTCGTCATCGCCGAGAAGCTGGAGCGCATGATTTTGAAAGTCACCATTGCCGAGGCCGACATCGGTCGCGTCGAGAAAGGGCAGAAGGCCACCTTCACCGTCGATGCCTGGCCGGACCGCAGTTACAGCGCCGTCGTTTCCGTCGTGTCCTACGGCTCCGCCGTCACGCAAAACGTGGTGACCTACGAAGCCGATCTCGATGTCAGCAACGACGACCTCAGCCTGCGCCCCGGCATGACTGCCACCGCCGACATCGGCGTCGCCTCGAGCCAAAACGTCTTCCGCGTGCCCACCGCCGCGTTGCGCTTCAATCCCGCAACCGCCACCAAAACAGGCCCTGCGAAGAAATCCTTCGTCCAAAGCCTCATCCCCATGCCCACCCGCAACCGCAGCCGCCCCGAAGCCAGCGACAAAGACGACAAAACCAAACCCGCCGCCCACCTCTACATCCTCCGCGACGGCAAAGCCGAATCCATCCCCATCAAGACCGGCCTCACGGATGGACGATACACGGAGATCTCAGGGGAAGGTTTGAGTGAGGGAATGCAGGTGATTCTGAGGAACAATGTGGCGGGGACGTGAGCGCGGCATTCCATGACGTAGCTCGGCTTTCCAAAGCCGAGACCATCCGGCTGGTGAAGGTGAATCCACCCTTGGCATTTTCCATCGGTTGGGTACTCTCAGCCCATGGACCTGCTCTCCTACCAGCGAACCGTCTTTGGCTTTCACGGCTGTGATAAGCGCGTGGCCGATGCCGTCCTCACCGGCAAGACCAAGCTCAGCGCCAGTGAGAACGCCTACGACTAGCTTGCCCGAGGCATCTACTTTTGGGAACACGGTCCGATGCGAGCGCTTGAGTGGGCCATCCAGCAGTCCAAACGAAAAAACAGCCACATCAAGGAACCCGCCGTCATCGGCGCGGTAATCCAGCTCGGCACATGCTTTGATTTGTTGGATGTGAAGTTCACGCGCGAGTTGCAGCGCGTGTCTGAGAGGTTCATTGCACGATTCACTGCCAACGGCAGTGTTTTGCCCAGAAATCAGGCAGCATCAGGAGGCGACTATGAATGGCTGAAACGCCACCTGGATTGTTTCATCCTCAACAACACACTCCCCATCATCGAGTCCTCCCTCGACTGCGAGTTCGACACCGTCAGAGGCGTGTTTCAGGAGGGCGAGCCGATCTTCAAAGGCGCAGGGCTCAAACTAAAATCCCACATCCAGATCGCCGTCAGGAATCCTTCCGCTATCATTGGCTACTTCAAACCAGAGAACCTTTGACCGCCGCCCATCTTCACGCACCTTCTTAGCATGAAAACGAAACGCCCTGCCGATCCCATGCGCCTGAGCGAGAAGGATTTCTCTGCCCGCATCACAGCCTATTTGAAGAAGTTCGACGCTATGCCGAACAAGAAGCAGAATGCAGAATTGATCAAGTTCGGCTGGCTCAACGCCGATGGTTCCGTGCCCGTCTATCCCATGGATCATGTGCCCTATGGGCCGAAGGAGTGACCCCTAGCAGCTCCGCCTGAATTCCGTTTTCCATGTCCAAAGCCGCACCCGCTCCCAGAAAAGCTCCAGCGCGTGTAAATCAGCCTGATGCCACTTCTTTACGGGCAAAGCCCAAGCCCGCGCGCGTCGTTCATCCTCCGCGCAAGACTGCGGCGGCAAGCTTTCAGCCCTTGCTCCGTCTTGCGAAACGTTACGACCTAGTGGAGCACCCCGACTTCCATCAGCGGGTTCATCTCAAGCTCTCGCTCGCCGACCGGATCGCCATCGTGATCCGTGATGGCGGCTGGAGCCAGCAGGAAATCCTGGCACAGATTCACAACAGCTCCGGCAACGGCCTTATCGCCTGATATGCACGCCACCTCGCGACCATCGGCGACTCGAAAATGATCGACACCCTGGTCGGCCTCACAGCGCGGGTGACATGGCTGCACACGCTTCGTCTCGTTCTTGATGCCATCGAGCGCCTGCGCCCCTGCCCACGATGCCATCCAAACCTGATCAACCGCCTGCGGCAGACCATCAGCCCCAGCCTCCTTGAGCGCCACGATCCAGGCATTATCAATGCCCTGCACTGCATTGAACTCATCCTGGTCCATCCCTGCGGTGAGTGCCGCCATCCCATGGATCATGTGCCTCTGGGACCGAGGGAGTAGTTCGTTCATTAGCCTGCTGGGTCCCGGCTGCCGAAAAAGCTCTGTCGTTCTGACAGCAGCATGGGACCTGAGGAATCCTGCTCCCGGATGGGAAAGCGAGATGCCGCCACTCCTTCAGTGCCCTGAGGAGTTCCTACCTCATGCTGTTCATCCGCTGGGGGCAGTTGCAAAGCGCCCTTGGCAACGAGGGAGCTGTGATTTACAGATAGCCCCATGTCCACACTCACTCTGGAACTCGACAGCTATCTGGCGCACTCGCTGGAGGAATCCGCGCGTCGTGAGCACAAGCCTCTCGCGGCCTGGGCACGGGAGAGGCTTCGGATCGCCGCCATGGAGACAAAGGCCGAAGCCAACGGATATCCGCCTGGATGGCTAAGGCTCTTTGCCAGCATTGAGGACGAAACTTTCGCGGCTCCCAGCCGGAGTGACGCAAGACCCGTGGCAGCGCTGGAACTGGAATAACTCGGAGGCATCGCAATGGCCTACTGCCTCGACACCAACACCATCGTCTTTTGCCTGCGAGGCAAGTCAGCCAAGGTTATGCAACGCCTGCACGCCACACCCGCAGCCGAAGTGCGTGTGCCCATGCAAGTGCGGGCGGAACTGCGAGTGGGAGCAGCCAAAAGCGCCAAACCAGACGAGAACGCGGCGAAGGTGGACAGCTTCATCAAGCCCTTCGCCGTGCTCTGGCCCGATGACGACATCATGACTCACTACGTCGCGATCCGCTGCGCCCTCGAAGCGAAAGGGCAGTGCATCAGCGAGGCCGATTTGTGGATCGCCGCCACGGCTCGCTCGCGAGGCGATGTGGTGGTGACGAACAACGTGGATGAATTCCAGCGCGTCCCC
>JBEIGR010000408.1:0-5467 GCA_040381795.1 Verrucomicrobiaceae bacterium
CCGCATCATCGCCGACGATCTGCCTGCCACGCCGCCGATGGTCGAGAAAGTCGGCGCTGAAAAATACGATGGTCCCGGCCTCGTCGTGCAGTGGGTGGATGCGGAAGGGCCGCTGATGGACTCGTGGCCGCCAGCGAGTCATGTGGCTCTGTTTGGCGATCTGGAGCAAAAGAAGATGCCCAATGATGATGATCCTGATTGGCGCGAGGTTGCCTCGAATGATCCGCTGACCGATGCCGAGCGCATCCTGCGACAGTTCGCACGCCGCGCCTTCCGCTGTCCTGTGATGGAGGAGGACATTCAGCCGATTCTCGCCCGAGTGCGGCAGCGGCTGGAGTCTGGTTACACGTTTGAGCAAGCTGTGCGTGTGGGACTGAAGGCGGTGCTCGTCTCGCCGCAGTTCCTTTTTTTCCGCGAGGAGGCTACCCAAGAAGGCGGCAAGTTGGATGACTTCGCGCTGGCGAGTCGTCTCTCGTATTTCCTGTGGAGTTCGATGCCGGATGAGGAGTTGTTTCGACTGGCAGACGATCAAAAACTGCATCAGCCCGCCGTGCTGCGCCAGCAGGTGGAGCGCCTGTTGAAGGATGACAAAGCCGCCGCCTTCACTCGCGAGTTCACCGGTCAGTGGCTCAGTTTGCGTGCCATCGATGCCACCATGCCGGACCGCACGCTGTATCCTGAGTATGATGACAGCCTCAAGTCCGCCATGCTGAAGGAAACGAATCTCTTCTTCAATGAGGTGCTCACGCAGGATCTGCCGCTGACGAGCTTCGTCGCCTCAGACTTCACTTTTCTCAATGAGCGACTGGCCAAGCACTATGGCATCCCTGGCGTGGAAGGCATGGACATGCGTCGCGTCAACCTGCCTGCGGGCAGCCATCGCGGTGGTGTCATGACCATGGGCAGCGTCTTGAAAGTCACCGCTAACGGCACCACCACCTCGCCCGTGCTGCGTGGCTCCTGGGTGCTGGAGCGCATCCTCGGCACACCACCTGCCAAGCCTCCCGTGGATGTGGAGGCCATCGAGCCCGACATCCGCGGAGCCACCACCATCCGAGAGCAACTCGCCAAGCATCGCGATGTCGAAGCCTGTGCTGGTTGTCATAAGAAGATCGATCCACCCGGTTTCGCCCTGGAGAGCTTTGACGTCATCGGCGGCTGGCGAGAGCACTACCGCAGCCTCACCAACAACGGCGAGCGCGACAGCCAGGGCCGCCGCGTGCGCCCCGGGCCGCCTGTCGATCCAGCCGACGTGCTCACCGACGGACGCCGCTTCCGCGACATCGATGAGTTCAAGCAACTCCTCCTCACCGACAAAGATCAGCTCGCCCGCAACCTCACCGAAAAACTCCTCGCCTACGCCACCGGAGCTGAGCCAACGCCGCTCGATCGTCCGCAGATTGAGTCCATCATTCAGCGGACACGAGAAAACAAAAACGGTTTCCGTTCCCTGATCCACGAGATCGTTCAGAGCCCACTTTTTCAGACCAAGTAACTCTTCCACACATGATCACCAACCGCCGCACCTTCCTCCGCTCCGCTGGCATCACGATGGCACTGCCTTGGCTCGAAAGCCTTGCAGCGAGTGGCTCAAAAACGCCTCGGCGCATGGTTTGTATCTGCGCTCCGCTCGGCTTTTTACCTGAGAGTTTCATTCCCGGGCAGAGCGGCGCGGATTACACACCGTCGCCTTACCTGGAGCCGTTCGCGGACTTCCGAAGAGACTTCACCGTCGTCTCTGGGCTCATGCATGCAGGCATGAGTTCCGGCCTCGGACATCAGGCCTCCGCCAGCTTTCTCACCGGCGTGCCCGGAGCGGGCAGGCCTGGGTTTCGCAATGCCATCTCTCTCGATCAACTTGCCGCCGAGAGCATCGGCATGGAGACGCGTTTTCCCAGTCTCGTGCTCTCAGCGGAAGGCGCGGGCGGTCTCTCTTGGACACGCACAGGAGCGCTCATCCCGGCGGACAATTCGCCGTCCAAGGTCTTCGCCCGTCTCTTTCTCGAAGGCAAGGGCGACAGCGTCCGCGCCCAGCTCCAGCGCCTCGATGACGGGCGCAGCATCCTCGATGACTTGCGATCTCAAGCCCGTGCCCTCAGCGCCAAAGTCGGTCATGTGGACCGCGAAAAGCTCGACGAATACCTCACCAGCGTCCGCGAGCTGGAGGTACGCATGGTCAATGACGAGCGCTGGGCACGCACGCCCAAACCCAAAGTAGATGCCGAGCCTCCCACGGACATCTCCAACGCCGCCGACCTCATCGGACGCACGCGCCTGCTCTTTGATCTCAGTCACCTTGCCCTCCAGACCGACTCCACCCGGCTCATCACCATCATGCTGTCCGGGAACACCTTCACCCCGCCCATCGAAGGCATCACCCTCGGTCATCACGATCTCTCCCATCACGGCAAAGATCCCGCGAAACTGGCGCAGCTCCAGATCGTCGAAACCGAGACGCTCAAAACCGTGCGTGGCCTGCTGGCTCAACTCCAGCAGTCCAAAGACGCCAACGGCAGCCTGCTCGACAGCACCGCCGTTTTCCTCGGCAGCAACCTTGGCGATGGCAGCAGCCACTCGACCAAGAACTTACCCGCCATGCTCGCCGGCGGCCGCTTCCTTCATGGTCAGCACCTCGCCTTTAATCCCGACAGCCCTCCACCCCTCTGCAATCTCTACGTCAGCATGCTCCAGCATCTCGGCATCGAGTCGGATCAATTCAGCAGCGCCACCGGTACACTCACGGGGTTGGAGATGAAATCCGCGTAGCCGATCGCAGAGTGGTGCAGCCGTCTCGGCTGCCTCAGATGAGTCCAGAGGACTCAACCACACTTCCTTACTCCACCACCTCGACCACCGCGGCGAGTTGATGCGGTTGAGCGCCCAGCTTCACGCGGGTGCCGTCGGTGCATTTGTTCACGAGGGTCGAAGCCATGTCGCGAACGGCTTTTTGCAGCCGTGCATCGTCGGGATGCTGTTTGGCGAGCGCATGAAGCTCCGGCAAAGCTTCGACGGTGGTGCCCATGGCATCGAACTCATCGAGCAAGGCACGAATCGCCGGCAGCGCGACCGCATCGACCTCCGCGGAGCGGCCGAGATCGGCCAGCGCACGCAAAATGATCACATGATAAACCGTGCGCGCATTGTGCGCATCGAGCCAGCGGCCGTTCTTCGCCTGACCAGGCGCGACACCGACGCGAAACTTCTCCAACGCGGCCTCCTTCATGCCCGCCCGCGCCAGCAGCGACACGGAGAAGGCATTGTAGTTGAAGTTCGTGCAGCACTTTTGCTTCGCCGCCCATTCTGCGGAACGACGACCGGCGGCGAGATAGCTTTCATCCTTCAAAAGCTCACCCGCGCGCAACAAAGCCACGCCGCACCCACCCGTGTCGAATTGCGAACCACCATCGGGATCGGCCGTGATGATCCAGCCGTCTTCAATCGTGATGGAGCCGTTTTGGAGCTGTTTGGTCGTCATATCGCCAAAACGGATGTTTTTGCCTCGCAGGTCTGGAAACGGAAAATGGCCCTGCGGCTGCTGAAGCCTCAAAAGAACGCCCGCCGTGCCTCGCAGCAGCTTTTCCACATCTGCGACACGTTCCGGCGCATGCAGCGCCACATGCGGATGCATCGTCACACAGGCGTCGAGCACGTAGGCATATACTCGGACCATTTGATCCGGCAAAAGCTCGCCCTTCATCAAGGTGCGCATCGCGCGGCCCTGCGTCTCCAGCGCATCAAGAAAGAGCTTCACCACCTCGGCACGGCTCAGCTTCAATTCAGATGCCTTCTGCCCCATGCGCCGACCATCCGGCACGCCCGCTTGATCACCGAGGATGCTTTCCATCGCCCGCGTGATCTCGCGCACTGCCTTCGCATCGCCGGAAGCCATCGCCGCGGCGAATTTCGGCCCCTCGGCCTTCAGCGCAGCCTCCATTTGCGCCGTGGGATGAAACAACCGCTGACCAGCCATCGACCAACCGCCCGGATCAATGCCCACCGCCTTCTCCGCCTCGCTCAGTTGCTCCTCCGCCTCCGCCGAAAGCCCCGCTTTGAACTCACGCGCCAATTTCTCTACTCGCTGCACCAGCTCGCGGTCATTTCGCTCCCGTGCAATCTGCCGCGCCATGCGCAAACGAGCCTCCGCTTCGTCTGGTGTCAGCGCCGACGCGATAGAGACAAGCATGAGAAACAAGCAGACGAGAGGAGATGACGACATGACCCTGAGTGCAGATCGGCGCGTGTTTGTATGACAAGAAGATGAATGCTCAGGTGGCGTGCGAGCGATTATTTGCTCGGCCTTGGACGCATCTCAGCCATTTGCTGAGTGAGATGACTGGAGCCCAGTCGTTCTAAATCAGCCCTCATGATTCGACTCCTCCTTTGCCTTCTTTCCTTCACTCAGCTCTCGCTTGGCGCAGCCTATCAGCCCGAGTGGGCCGCCATCGCACCGAAGCGTGTCATTCCTCATGCGGGCGGCGATGGCGCAGTGCTGGTGAAGGCGGTGGAGGCCTTGCAGCCGGGCGACAAGCTGGAGATCGCCGCTGGTACTTACAGCGTTGAGCGCATGTGGGATGTGCGGGTCAGCGGCACACGCGAGGCACCCATCTGGACCACCGCGGCCGAGGGTGCGACGGTCATCATCACGCGACCGGATGCGAAGCAAAACCTCATCAACATCGGCCAGGGCGGCCCCGTGGCGTTTCTTTGCCTGCGAGGCCTGGAGTTCACTGGCGGCAGCCACGGCGTGCGTCTCGGGCAATGCGAGGACGTATGGATCGACCAGTGTCACATCCATCACAACGACGGACCGAACCTCACGGCCAACAGCGGCAACACGCGCCGCTTGTTCCTCACTCGCAATCATCTCCATCACGGCGGCGGGGTCGCCGAGGGCATGTATCTCGGTGCCAACAACGGCGACCACATCATGAGCGAGAGCGTGATCGCATTGAACCACGTTCATGATTGCCGCGGCGAGCAGGGCGACGGCATCGAGGTGAAGCAGGGCTCGTGGGGCAATTTGATCGCGGAGAATCACATCCACGACACAAACTACCCCTGCATCACCGTGTATGGAACCGCAGGCAAGCCGGTGAACATCATCGAGCGCAATCTCTGCTACAACAGCGGCGACAACGTCATGCAGGTGCAGGGCGAGGCCATCGTGCGGAACAATGTCCTCATCAACGGCGCAGGCGCAGGCTTTGCCAGCACCGACCACCAAGGCAAGACCCTCAACCTCCAAGTCATCCACAACACCATCCTCAATGCGGCGCACGCCTTTCGCGGCGGCTCCTGGAATGGTCGCGAAGGCATGGTCCTCGCGAACAACATCCTCTATTCCCGCGACGCCAATGCCCTCCACTATGCCAATGGCAACGCGGGCGTCATCAGCACTGGCAACGTCGTCTTTGGCGATGGCCCCAAAGACGGCTGCGTCAAAGGTCGAGGCTACGAGGACTTCCCC
>JBEIGR010000409.1:0-5464 GCA_040381795.1 Verrucomicrobiaceae bacterium
AAACACGGCCTAACATGCACGATCTCGAAACCCTGGAGGCTGTGATTTGACCTTTACCCCCCGCGTCTGGCTGCAAAACGTGCTTCACGGCACGCAGCGCCTCATCTCGCTCGCACGCGCCGTCGTGTCAGACAGCGCCCTCGATCCCTTTCCGCTACGCCGCGCCTTCCTCGGGTATGGAAAACGCACCGCCACCGCCGATTTCAAGGCAGGTGCCACCGTCGCCATGCTCGCCATTCCACAGGGCATGGCCTACGCTCTCATCGCCGGGCTGCCGCTGCACTATGGCATCACCTGCTCCGCCATCGCCGCGCTCATCGGGCCGATGCTCTCCAGCTCACGCCATACCATCCTCGGCCCCACGAACGCCACCGCGTTCATGATCTTCTCCTACTTCGCCGCGTATCCACAACTCGATCGGCTCACACACATGCCGCTGCTCGTTTTCATGACGGCGGCGCTGCTCCTCGCCGGAGCCTTCCTCCGCGTGGCCGATCTCACCCAATACATCAGCCGCACCGTCGTCATCGCCTACGTCACCGGCGCGGCGCTGCTCATCACTGCCAGCCAGCTCCCCTCCGCCCTCGGTATCTCTGCGGAAGCGCTCAATCAGGGCATGCAGCCCGCCATCACGCTGCCCGGTCATATTTACCGCGTCCTGCGTGCGCTTCCTGCCTCGGACTGGGCCAGTGTGGCCTGCGCCGCCTCCACCCTCGCCATTTATCTCGCCTTGAAAAAGTGGCGGCCACGCTGGCCGAGCTTCTCCATCACGCTGGTGGCCGTTTCGCTCGTGTTCTGGCTGCTGGCCGGTTTTGGCGTGCATGCCGCCACCTTCAAAGACGCCGCATTTTCATGGCGGGAGCTGCTGCCGGTGTTTCCTGATTTTGTCTCCGCCGAGGCGCTCACCGATTCCAGCCGTCTCTTCGGCCTCGCCATGGCCCTCGCCTTCCTTGCCACGATGGAGACCAGCGTCATGTCACGCACCCTCGCCGGACGCGGCGGTCATCGCGTCGATCAAAACCAGGACACGCTCGGCCTTGGTGCCGCCAATCTCGCCTGCGCCTACCTCAGCGGCATGCCCGCCTCCGGCTCGCTCACCCGCTCCGCGTTGAACTACCTTAGCGGAGCACGCACCGTCATCGCCAGTATGTGGAGCGGCCTTTTTTGCCTCGGCGGTGCCCTCACACTCGGTGCCGCCGTCGCTCATGTGCCGCGTGCCGCCCTCGCCATGCTCGTCGTTTGCGTGGCCGTCTCCCTCTTCAATACACGCCACATCCGCATCTGCATGCAGGCCACGAATTCGGACGCGGTCGTCTTTCTCGTCACCCTCGCCGCCACCTGCATGATGCCGCTGCATGTGGCCATTTTCCTCGGCGTAGCCGTTTCCGTCATTCTCTACCTTCGCAAAGCCAGCCAACCTCAACTCGTCGAATACTCCTTCAATGAGGAAGGCAACCTCGCCGAGGCCAGCAAAGGCCGCCAGCATCCGTCCATCTCCATCGTCCACGTCGAGGGCGAACTCTTCTTTGGAGCCGCCGAACTCTTCCGCACGCAGGTTCAGCGCACCTTTGCCGATCCCAATCTGCGCATCATCATCCTCCGCCTCAAGAACGCCCGTCACCTCGATGCCACCAGCGTTCTGGCCCTTGAAGAACTCCTCCGCGTGCTCCGTGCCGATGACCGCCACCTCATCATCAGCGGCGCGAGCAAGGATGTGTATCGCGTGCTGAAAAACTCCGGCCTCGTCGAGGTCGTCGGGCGCGACAACATCTTCCTCGCCAGCCCCGCGAACCCCAATCTCTCCACCCGCAGCGCCCTCAAACGCGCCCAAGACATCCTCGGCATCAAAGACGCCGACGTACGCATCTACTTCGATCCCACGAAGCAGGCGAAGCCGTGATCATTCCGCAGTCGCCGGAGGTGGAGGCACCACCATCGGCAGGGGTGCCACGATGTTCACCGGCCATGGGGCAAACTTTTCGATGATGCCCGGTGCTAGCTCCTTGCCGCTCTCATAAGCCTTGCGGAACATCTCCAGCTTCGCGTCGATATTATCCACATGATGCAGCGCCACCGCCTCCGGCGTCTTCGGCAGCACCGGCGATCCAAACTCAAGCGATCCATGATGCGCCGCGATGAGATGCAGCAGATGAAGCCGCACCGAATCAGACGTTGGCTCCACATGCAGCCACTCAACTGCCTCGGGACGCTCCATCAGCTCGCGCCACAGTTTATTCACCACCTCCAAGCCCAGCGGAATGTGCCCCAGCATCTCCGCCGTGAGATTGTAAGGTTGCGCAAAGCTGTTCTCCGCGTGCACATTCTCCCAAAGCTTGCCGCAGTCGTGAAACAGCACACCCGCGATCATGAGGTCGCGATTCAGCGCTGGATACACGCCACAAATCGCCACCGCACAGCGCATCATCTGCGCCACATGCTCCACCAGGCCACCACGACGCGCATGATGGTTCCGACGTGCCGCCGCCGTCCGTTTGAACCTCTCACCATGCTTCTCCAAAAACATCCCACAGAGCACATTCAGCCTCGGATCGCGGATTTCAGCGGTGAAACGCACGATCTCGTCATAGTCCGCCCTCTGCCGCAGGGCCAAATCGGGGTCACCATTCAGCAGCGCCTGCCGTTCCTCCTCGCTCAAAAGCCTCAAACGCGGCTGCTTCGGCTCCAAGCCATATTTACCCGTATCCATCCACTGCGCCGCCAGCTCGATGAAAGCGCCGCGAGTGAGCTGGCCCGCATCCAGAAACATCGGGTTGTTGTCAAAAACACGCCACACCATCGAATCCGCCGCGTCCGCCAGCTTCAGTTCCACATACGGCGCCCCCGTGCTCGTCGTCCGCTCCATTTTTTGCTCCACCTGCACATGCACGCGATACGGCTGCACCTGCGCGGAGGCGATCTGCTTCAACTGCGAAAGCGTGAGCAAGTCTAGGTCATGGTCATCATTCATCCAGCAAGGCTAGCGTGACCCTCACGCCCTGTCATCCATCTTCACGACGGCATCGCCTCCACCATCCGCCGGCCCACTTCCTCGCACAGGCCGATGAATGTAAACTCCGGCAGGTTCATCGGACGGCCCTTGAGCGTCGAGACGACCCAGCGGCGCTTCAGTTTGCCCTTCGGCAAAGGCAGCGGCACGAGCTGGCCGGCCTCGATCTCGTTCTTGGCGATCCAGCGTGCCGCGATGGCCACGCCGATGCCGAGTTTGGCGAGTTCTTTGGTCGCTTCCGAGCTGCCCAGCTCGATGAAGTTGTTCAGCCGCACGCCTTGCCTCATGAAATAATCCTGAGTGAGCGCAAAATTGAGGCTGTTGCGGCTGGCGACGATGAAAGTCTCATTCGCGGCCTCTTTGAGCTTCGGAGCCTTCAACGCCCATGGATGCAAAGGCGAGACAAGGAACTCCAGTTCATCGTCAAAGATGGCGTGACAGCTTAGTTTGGCCGTTTCAGCGGGTTTGAGGCTCACCGTGATATCGACTTGGTTTTTCTCCAGCTTCTCGATGGTGTCCGGCGTCTCTCCAGTCACCACTTTGATCTCATATTGCGGGAAGCTCTCTTTGAATTCGCGAAACACCGTCGGCAGGATGAACTGCGCTGCTGCGGTAGTGCAGCCGATGCGCAGCTTGCCGCGTGGGGTTTGATCCAGCGTGCCGAGGATGCTCCTGGCTGCGCTCATGCTTTGCAGGATGTTCTCCGAGTGCGGTAGCAGCTCGCGGCCCGCGTGGGTGAGGTCTACGCTCTTGCGCTAGCGGCGCAATCGCATCACCACCCTCATGGTCACCCACGATGTTGATGAGGCCATTTTCCTCTCCGACCGCGTCGTGATGATGACTAACGGCCCCGAAGCCGAAGTCGGTGACATTTTGAAGATCCCCTTCGAGCGCCCCCGCAGCCGCAAAGAGATCATGGAAGACCCGCGCTACTACGAACTCCGCGAGCACCTCATCACCTTCCTCAACGACAAATCCCACATCCGCCCCAGCCGCGAAGCCTCCTTTGTGCCCTCCGCTGACATGGCGGCGGAAATGGCCGCGCACAGCATGCCTGCCGCGGCGTGAAGCTGACCATGCCTTCGCAAAGCCCGGCTCAATACCCGTGCGCAAACTGGATGTCGAGCGTCTGTAGGTAGGTGTGCAGGCCGGCATCTTGGACGGGCAGGACGATGGCGTCCTCGTCGCTTTCGTTGTGATGGGAGTGCCACCAGCCGGGCGGTGTCACGAAGGCTCCTCCGGCCACCCAGTTGGCACGCACGGGATTGATGATGTTGCCATCGCTGTCGAGATCGCGACCGATCATGGTATAGACGCCTTCGGTGGCCTTCACAGCGAAATCGAGAGCGATGGAGTTGTGCCGGTGGGCCTTCTGTTTGCTCTTCGCGGGCAGCAGATTGTAGAGCGACCACATGGTGTGCGTGAGCGTCTTCGTCTGTGGGCAATCGGGATTCGCCAGCAGGATGCCGTTGCGGTTCTTGTCCTTGCCCTCGTTTTCCTTCCGCACCTTTTCCAGCTCGCTCGTGAGCAACTCACGGGAGAAGTAGAGTGGCCGGAACCTCGGTGCGACCGGCTTGGCACCCAGGAAATCCATCAGCGGCTGGTCATTCACCCAGTAGAAGGCGCTGTCCTCGCTCGCCCGATGCCGGATCTCGCCTGTGACAGGCAGCGCAAAGAGATCGCCCGTTTTCCAGCTCAGCTTCTTGCCGTCAATCATACTGAAACCAGCCCCACGGATGACATAAAAGACCTGGCTGCTGGCATGGCAGGCGGTGGGCAGCTTCTCACCCGCGGCGATGTGGATGAAATTCGCCAACAGGCTGGGCCCGGTGACCGGGTAGCTCGTTTCCAGCTTCTTCGACAGCTCCAGCGGGATGAGCTTGGTCTCGGCGATGTGATGCAGCGCAGGCGGAAACACATCAATGCCGATCTTCGGCATCCGCGGATTCGCTGCGCTGCCATACTCGAAGAACAAGCCGTGCTTCTCCCATTCTGGGTTACAGGTCGGGGCGGTGTCTGAGGTGGTCGGATTCATGAGGCAGGAGGAATGTTCGGCGAAGAATAGGCATCGTTGGGGCGGCAAGGGAAGCGCTTTGTCGTTCAAGGCTTTGGCCGAGGTGCCGCCGGGCTGAAAAGGACGCCGAGTTTTCCGCCATGGGTCATCCATGAACGGAATTCATCTAAACCACGCAAAGGATTGATGCGCTTCGAAATCCGCGATAACAATTTCGACTTCAACAGCGCCGTGAACGGTCCACAGGACGCCTCGTGGCTGCTGCAGCGCTTCCGCCTTGGTCTCGGCTACGATGTGAATCCGTGGCTGAAATTTTACATCCAGGGCCAGGATGTGCGTGAGCTCGGCGGCAGTCGCCCGAACAATCCAGGCACTTTTGCCGCTGAGGGCGATGACAGCTTTGATATCCTCAAAGCCTATGTGCAGCTCGGCAATCCGAAGAA
>JBEIGR010000410.1:0-5460 GCA_040381795.1 Verrucomicrobiaceae bacterium
ATTCGTCCGCCAAGGCCGCAATGTCGTCGTTCTACGCACCTTCTCAAAGATCCAAGGTCTCGCTGGCACCCGCGTGGGCTATGGCATCGCCAACAAAGAGCTCATCGATGTGCTCCAGCGCACGCGACAGCCCTTCAACCTCAATTCCATCGCCCAGGCGGGTGCTCTCGCCGGTTTGCTCGACGAGGAGCATCAGGCAAAAACCAAGCGCATCACCGATGAAGGCCGCGACTATCTCCAAGCACAGTTCGGTGAGATGGGCCTCGAATACATCCCCAGCTACGCAAACTTCGTGCTCGTGAAGGTGGGCGATGGCAACGCGGTCTTCAAAGCCATGATGGACCAGGGCGTCATCGTCCGCGCCATGGCTGCCTACAAGCTTCCCGAATGGGTGCGCATCTCCATCGGCACCATGCCGCAGAATGAACGCTGCATCGAGGTGCTGAAGCAGGTGCTCGGCAAGTAAGCTGCAACGCCTGCTTGTGCTCGCGGCGTTTGCGCCTTGTATGGCCGCATGGTCGTGAAAATACCCTCTTTGCTCCGGCTTTGCCCATTCCTCATCCTCGCCTCCGCGAGTGCTCAGGATGTCACCGCTCCGCCGCCGCCCGCCACCGTCGAGCCCGGACTGGAGCAGGCGGTGAAATGGAAATGGCAGATCGAGCCGGGCGATGCCGGCGCCTGGGCCATGGCAGCCTCCACTCCGGCCCAGGCGGCGCCAACCACTGACCCAAAGGCACCCGAAGCACCCAAACCTCCCGTGCGCACGGCTCCTGAAAAAGCCCTCGATCACACCGTGGCCCGTGGTGAAACCCTCACGGTCATCGCCAGACGATACGTCGTCACCGTCGAGCACATCAAGACCTTCAACTCGCTCAAAAACGATGTCATTCGCATCGGCCAAACCCTTCGCATCCCTGGCATCGAAGACATCAAGGCCATGCTGCCTCCTCCGCCGCCGAAGGACGACAAAGAGAACGCCGCCACCAGCGCCAAACCAGCCGCATCGGCCCCGCCACCCGTTTTGATCGCTACCAAGCCCAAGCGTGCCCTGCCACCGGCAGCCTGGGGCGCTGCGGCACTCGTCCAGACGCAAGTTTTCCTCGATAGGCAGGGCTTCACCATCGGCCCCATCGACGGCACCACGGGCCCTGTCTATGAAGCGGCCTTCAAGACATTCGAGAAAGCCCGCCCGGGTCAGCTTTTCACGCCCGATGGCCAGCCCTCGGAGCAGATGAAAGCCATCGGCGGAGCCTACACCGAATATGAACTGCGGCCGGACGATCTCCGCTGGATCGCGCCTCCTTTGGAAGAGCCAAGCCGCAAAAAAGGAGCACCACCTCCCGTGGTGACGTTGAGTGATCTCACCTCGCAGGGCTTTCTCGCCTACCGCAGCGGCTGGGAATTCGTTTCCGAGCGCTTTCACGCCTCCGAGGCCTTTTTGCGCCGCATCAATCCGCACATCAAATCCCCCAACGCACCCGGCACCACCTTCCTCGTGCCCAACGTGATCCCTTTTGAGATCGAAAACGCTCTCGCCGCCCCCGTGCAGCCTGCCGCTGATCCCGCCGCGCCTGTCAAAGCCACGATCGTTGAGTTGAAGCGCCTCATCATTCGTCGTGGTGAGGAAGTCATCGCCAGCATGCCCATCTTCGTCGCTCGACCAGGACTTCGTGGGCGCGGCACCTGGAAGGTGCTCGATGTCATCCCGCATCCTCGTTTCACCAGCACCGGTGATCCCGCTATGCCTACGCCAGCGCCAATCGTGCTCGCCCCCGGACCGAACAACCCCGCCGGAATCGCCTGGATCAATCTCGCCAAAGCCGCCGATCCCAAACCCCTGCCCTACGGCCTTCACGGCACCAGCATTCCGGGCTACATGATGCGGCAAGAAAGCATCGGTGGCTTCCGCCTCACCAATTGGGATCTCGCCCGCGTCATTCGCCTCCTCCCCGCTGGCAGCGATCTGACGTGGGAGTGAACGAGCGACCACGCTCGGCTGGAAATCTTGATCAAATCCCCCATCTGGCTGCTTTTGAAGGAGTGACCATGAAACGCCTCCTCCTCTCCCTCCTCGTCGCCAGCACGGCTTTCGCTCAAAACGACCTCAAACCGCTCCGTGCGGGTATTATCGGCCTCGATACCTCACATGTCCCGGCGTTTACGAAGCTCTTCAACAAGGGCGAGACGACAGGCGAACTCGCAGGCATCAAAGTGACGACGGGCTACACCGGCGGCACGGACATGCCAGCGAGCCGGGATCGCAAAGAGAAGTTCACCCAGCAGCTTCGTGACATGGGCGTGGAGATCGTGCCGACGATCCCGGAATTGCTAGCCAAAGTCGATGTGGTGCTGCTGGAGAGCGTGGATGGCCGCATCCATCTCCAGGAGGCGCGGGAGATCTTCAAAGCGGGCAAGCCCGTCTTCATCGACAAACCCGTCGCAGGCACGCTCGCCGAAGCCATCGCGATTTTTGAACTCGCGAAGAAGAGCAACGTGAAGGTCTGGTCCAGCTCATCCTCGCGCTTTGGAGCTGATTTGATCGCCATGAAGACGAATCCCGAGATCGGCGACATCCTCAGCGTGACGACCTGGGGTCCGTGCTCGTATCAGGACGGCACGCCGGACCTCTTCTTCTACGCCATCCACGGCATCGAGTCGCTCTTCGCGCTCATGGGCACCGGCTGCGAGACCGTTTCGCGCACCAAAGGCCCCGTCACCGATCAAGTCACCGGCGTGTGGAAAGATGGACGCGTCGGCACCTATCGCGGCATCGTGAAAGGCAAGTCGGAGTTCGGAGCGCTCGTCTTCGGCAGCGCAGGTGTGCGTCAAGGTGCCAAAACCGTCAGCTACGAGGCCCTCTGCCGCCAGATCGGCACCTTCTTCCGCACCGGCACCCCACCCGTGAGCGAAGCCGAGACTCTCGAAATCTTCACCTTCATGGAAGCCGCCGACGAAAGCCTCCGCCAAGGCGGCAAACCGGTCGCGCTGGCCGATGTGCTCGCGAAGGCGAAGGAGGAAGCGGCGAAGATGATCGAGTAGCGCTCCCAATGTGGTTGAGCCCTCTGGGCTCATCTCAGCAGCCCAGAGGGCTGCAACACACTGCTGAATCAAAAGACACCTTGCGGCCGGATCACAAAAAGTCACCGTTCATCTGCCATGTCTTGGAGTTTCATTCAGCATCTCAAAGCTTTCTTCGTTGCCCCGAAACAGCGGACTGTCGCTCCAGAGAAAACTGATCCGCCCGAGGAACTCTCTCCCCAAGCAATCTTGGCACTCGAAAGCAAAATCCGTGCTTCATGGAGCTGCTATTATGAGCAAGATCGGGCCTACGAAGCAGACCCCGTCGAAGCCAAACGTGTCGCCACTCTTTCGGCCAATGGCAGAAAGCGGGAGAAAGCGATTCGTAATCTCGCAGCATCGGCTGACACGGGTGCCTTGCCCTTTATCCTGCTAAGGTTGAACGACTGGGTTCCTCAAGTCCGAACAGCGGCGGAGAAGTGGTTTGATACTCTTGGAGATCGCATCACTTCGCAAGACCTTGTCGAGAGCCTTCCCATCCTGGCAGCATTGAGTGAGCGTTCGCAAGGGGCCAGCTCAAAGAGGGTGGCGCTGTTACTTGAACGCGTTGCCAACGAAGCCCCGACAGAAGAACTGGTGAAGTCGCTTCTGAATGGAGAGCCACGGGCGCGAGTGCTGGCACTCTTGATTCTAACGAAGAAAGGCCTCCTTGAGGACTTTGATATACAGGCCCGCCTACTGCGCCACCCGAACCCTATCCCGGCTGTTTTGATGATGAAATCATTCCGTGATCAGTCCCGGAAACTGCCTTCAACCACCATCCGCCTAGCTCTTGCCTCTCGTAGTGCCATGATCCGGCGTAGCGCACTTTATCAACTCTCCACCGCGCAGCTTGCGGAGTATCAAGATTTGCTGCCAGAGCTTTTGAAAGATGACTCAAAAGGCGTTCGGCAATTCGCGCAGTTTCATCTTACCAAAAGTCGCCCCAAAGAAGATGTTTTGGCACAATACGAAGCACTGCTTAGCCACCCAAACACTCCGGCTCGACTCGTTTCGGTCGCCATTCAGGGGTTTCACGAATGCGGAGGAAAGTGGCCGGTTGAGAGATATGAGCTCCTGGGGAAGCACAATTCCGCACGAGTCCGACAGACCATCATGAGCGCCTTTGGAAGCGTATGGTTCGAAGCGGCGCTGCCATGGATTCGGTCAGTTCTGGAGTCGCCGATTGATTCCCCACTCACTAAGGTCGCTTACAGCTTGGTGCGCCGTCAGCCGCAGGCCGTTCCACTTTCCTCCTTACGCGACTGGGCTCTTGATAGTCGCAAAACTGACGCGGCAAGGTTTCGCGCCGTGACTTTGATCTGCAGCCGCGGCAAATGGGAACAGCTTCCGGCACTGTTCCAATTGATCCAATCCTGCCCCGCACTTTTCGGAGATCGTGTGAGAATGCGCCTTCATGCATGGCGAGCTGAATACAACAGATCACAAATACAACCTACAAGGCAGCAAATCGAAGAGGCACAGAGACTTCTTGAAGGAGCCGCGCCACACCTTGACGACATGCTCAAACGAGAGTTCCACGCACTGCTGAGCGTCATTGTGTGTACTCATTAATGCAGCAAGAGACCGCTCATCTGCGAAGATCATATTCAGCCAAAACTGCCTTCAGAGGCATAGTTTTGGCCAGGTTTGATACCGAACTGCGAAAAAGAGAAATGCCAGCCTGAGCCCTTCCCATGGCAGAAGACTCGTCAAAGCCCCGTATTGCCTCTCACCATGCTCACCCCCACACGCCGACGCTTTTTTGAAGACTCACTCATGGCCGCTGCGGCGGTCGCTTTGCCGAAAACCTTACTCGGAGCCGATCCAGCACCGGTTTCAGCGAATGGGAAGATTACAGCGGCGATCATTGGCTGCGGGATTCGAGGGAAGGCACATGCGCGGGAACTGGCGCGGCTGGCGGACTGTGATGTGGCTTATGTTTGCGATCCTGATCTGGATCGGGCGGATGAGGTCGGCGCATTGCTGGTCGAACTGAAGCGGCCGATGCCGAAGAAGGTGCAGGACTTGCGGAAGGTGCTCGAAGACAAGGCGGTGGATGTCGTTTTCATCGCCACGCCGAACCACTGGCATGCGCTGGCGGCGATCTGGACGATGCAGGCGGGCAAGGACGTGTATGTCGAGAAGCCGGTGAGCCAGAATGTCGAGGAAGGCCGCCGCATCGTGCAGGTGGCGCGAAAGCTGGGGCGCATCGCGCAGACGGGCACGCAGAACCGTTCGCGCGGCGCTTTGGCGGAGGCGGTGAAGTTCATGCGCGAGGGCAAACTGGGCGAGGTGAAGCTCGCGAAGAGTATCATCTACAGCGGACGCGGCAGCATCGGCGGCCCGGCGGAGTGCGTGATGCCGCCGAGGTGCGATTACGACCTGTGGGCCGGCCCTGCG
>JBEIGR010000411.1:0-5446 GCA_040381795.1 Verrucomicrobiaceae bacterium
GACACGATCTGAGCCTCAATCCTTCGGCGGCCACGTCACGCCATCGAGTTCCTTCGGCAATTGCGTCGGGTCCTGCGGATAAAACAGCGAGAGATCGACCTTCGAATTCGATCCCTGCACAAACTCCAGCTCTTCCGGCCCGCCAATGATGAGCCACAGCACTTCTTCGTCCGTGTCATTGAAGACCTGACGAAGCTGATCAGGCCCCACCAGCACACCGCCATGCTTCGGCACTGTCAGCGTCTCCTCGCCGACGCGGATACGACCGATGCCTTCGAGCACAAAATAGAACTCCTCGGACACGATGTGCTTGTGCAGCGTGTTCGCGCTTTTCGGCGGCATGCGCCAGAGATGTGCGCCGAGGTTCTCGCTGCCGGTGCGTTCGAGAAAATCGGCATTCGGGATGCGCATCAGGTTCGAGGGACGCCAGTGAAGATCATCCGGCGTGATGAATTGGTAGCCTTGGAGGGTTTTCATGAGGCTCCACACCGAAAAGGATTTATCAAGCCTGCGCAGGTTTGGCCGCAGCCATCTTGCGCATCATGATGAAGCCGCCCACGACGAGCACAAGCAGGGCGATGCCGAGCACCGGCCGCACCGCGATCCAGGCGATGGCGATCACGAGCAGCGAGATGGTGCCGGCCAGCACGACGGAGACAAGGCCCGTGCCCATGCCGATGATGCTGCCGATAAAAGGGATGACGCTGCCCAGCACACTGAGCGGGCGCATGATGGCCATGAAACCGAAGGTCATGAAGAGGAAACCGGCGAAACGCAGAATCCAGGTGATGAGGGTGTTCGCGGAAGCGGCATTTCGGAACATCACCTCGGCGCTGACCACGCCGCTCTCGATCATGCTGATCGGGTCACCGGCTTTGGTGGGGAAATCGCCAAAGGTGCTGCCGAGCTGCGCGGCCACGATGCTGAAATTGCCGGGCTTCACGATTTCATAGCTCACCTTTTGATCGCCAATGGCTGGCGCGGCGGGATCTTTGCCAAAGTAGAAGCTGTTCTGATGCACCTTGGCGCGGTCTTTGAGGTCTTCCGCCAGGTCTTCTTCCTTCAGTGGCAGGGCGGTCTCTCCGCCCATCTGCTCAACGAGGCTATCCGGCACCTCAAAGGCTCCGAGCGTGATTGTATCTGGTGTGAAGGTGCCGCTATCCACGATGAGTTCGCCGGTATTGGTGTGATCCGCAGGCACTTTGAACTCAGAGGACTTTACTGGTGTGCTTACCCATTGCTTTTCATAGGTGTAGGTCGTTTTCGTTTCCTCGCTGCCGCCCACATTCTCCTTCTTCTCCACCTTCTTATTCTCCACCCACTGGTAGATCTCGATGTGGCGGATGAGCTTCAAGGCGGGAACGGAAAGGCCAAAGTCAGGGTCTTCGATTTCGGCTTCGGTCTTCGCCTCGCCGCTGACATGGACGAGCTTCTTGTCATTGGCGGCATCCACCTTGTCCGCAGCCACGGCCACGACGGCGGCGGCACCTTCTTTGAGGCTGTTGGCGGTGGTGACGGCGCGGCCTTCATTCCACCAGAGCAGGATGACGCACACAGGAATGGCCACGAGGCCAAAGAGAATGCCTTTGATAGAACCGCCAATGCGGCTGAACCAGCCTTCGCTGGAGATTTCGGTGTAGGAGTCGGCCATGAGAGGGGAGGGGACTGCCACCCTCTCAAGCGGAAATCATGCCGGATGTCCAATGCTTTTCCGCTGAAAGCTAGGCATCGTGCCTTCGTTCCCGTCGCCGATGAGAAACGCCCACCTTTTCGCTCTCGCTCTGATCACCCTGGCCACCGTCCGTTCCCCGGCGGAGGAGGCTGCCTATCAGCCGCAGCTCTTCCAAAGCCTGAAGCTCGTCTATGAGGACCAATTCGACGGCGGCTCGATCAACGCGGATTTTTGGGAAGTGCGTCAAAACACGACCTGGGCCATTCAGGATGGCGTTTTGCATGGCAGCCAGTCCACGAAGGAGTTTCAGGCCAAAAAAGTGGCCGAAGGCGATAAAGGCCACGCGGGCTTCAAGCCGGTGATTTGGCTCAAGAAGGTGCCGGAGAACTTCGTCTGCGCCATGCGGGTGCGTTACGATGCCAAGTCGTTTCAAAAAGGCTTCCCGCTGCTCGATCTCGGCCATCACATTCACACGATCAATTTTGCCGAAAAGGCCACGACGCTCACAATTAAGAAGGATGTCGAGAAGCTGGCCGCGGAGAAGCCGCTCTTCACGCTGAACGAGTGGCATGAGGTGGTCATCGAGCTAAAGAAGGGCACGCTCCTGCTCCAAATCGACGGCGTGAAGCACGTCTTCGAGAGCAAAAACATCGACATGACCGGCCTGGCGCAGATCGACTTCAAAGCCGTCGATCTCGGCACCTGCCAGATCGATCACATCAAGCTCTGGGAAGGAAAGTAAGGCGTCCTTCAGATCACACAAACCGCCTCGCGACCTCCGTGTAAAAACGAAGCGCTTCTTCGACCTGTGAGCATTCGACGTATTCGACGGCGGCGTGGGCTTGATCGATGCTGCCGGGGCCGAAAAGGATGGTGGGGATGCCGAGGCGGCCGAACTTGCTGGCATCGCTGCAAAAGGGAACGCCGCAGACGCTGTCATCGCGCTGCATGGAGCGGAGGATGTCGCGAGAAAGGGTGACGAGTGAGGTGGTGGGATCGGTTTGGAAGGGCCAATCCTGCAGCATGGGCTTTTCCATCTCGGCGATGAGGTCGGGGTGCTGCCGCGAGAGTTCGTTCAGCATGCTTTCATAACCAGCGAGGACGGTTTCGACTTCCTCGCCGGGGAGGAGTCGGCGGTCGATCTCGATGGTGGCTTCATCGGGCACGAAATTGACCTGCACGCCGCCTTTGATCACGCCGACATTGCAGGTGCCGGGGCCGAGCAAGGGATGCGGCGAGGCGGCGAGGCGTGCGTGATCTTCCTGCATGGCCAGAACGACCCGCGCCATAGCGGTGATGGCATTGATGCCAAGGTGGGGCTTGGCGCTGTGGGCGGCTTTGCCCTTCGTGCGGATGCGCCAGCGCACGCAGCCTTTGCTGGCGATGACGCAGCGCATCTCCGTGGGCTCGGCGACGATGGCGGCGTGGGCTTGCAGGTCCTCGCAGAGCTTCACGACGCCGCGGAAAGAGTATTCCTCATCGACGACAGCGGCCATCCAGAGCTCGCACGGTGGCTTTTCACCGCTGGCATGCACCTCCGCAATGGCATGCATCATGGCGGCCAGGCCTGCCTTGTCATCGACGGAGCCTCGACCGTGCATTTTGCCGTCCTTCACGACGGGATCGAAGGGATCAATGGTCATGCCCTTGATCGAAACGGTGTCCATGTGGGCTTCGAAGACCACACGGCGTGAGGGATCGCGTCCCGGCACGCGGGCGATGACGTTGTTTCGACCTGGAAAAACCTCCTGCTCACACGTTCCGATGCCACGCTGCTCAAAGAAGCGCCGCACATAGGCGGCGACTGCCGCTTCGCCGGGGCCGCCCTCGTAGGAGCTGTTAATGCTGTTGATGCGGACGAGGTCGGCGAGGGTTTGGAGGACGGGAGACATGGTTTGAGCGTGCATGGGTAATCGTCAAAGCGCCCGGTTTTTTCAAGATTCGAGGCTATGCAAAACGCGGAAGCATGGTTGAATGGGTGACTTTTCCCACCAGCCAGCATGCACATCGACGATATTCTCAAGGATCAGAAGCCCACGCTCTCGTTTGAGTTTTTCCCGCCCAAGACCGTAGAGGCCTCGGAGGCGCTTTACACGACGATTGGCGAGCTGGAGGCTTACAAACCTTCGTTTGTGAGCGTGACCTACGGCGCGGGCGGCTCCACCCGCGAGCTGACGCATGATCTCGTGGTGCGAATCAAGAAAACGACGACACTCGACCCCGTGCCACACCTCACCTGCGTGTGCCATAGCGAAGCGGATGTGGCCTCCATCCTCGAACGCTATGCGGAAGCTGGTGTGAGCAACATCCTCGCCCTCGGTGGTGATCCGCCAAAGAATCTCGCGGGTTATGACCGAGCCAAAGATGCCTTCCAGCACGCGGCGGACCTCGTGGCCTTCATCAAGAAGTTCAACGCTGGTGGCGGGCATGCCGATAAGCGTGGTTTTGGCATCGGCGTGGCCGGTTTCCCCGAAGGCCATCCCACGACGCCGAATCGCGTCCTCGAAATGGATCACCTCAAGGCCAAGGTGGATGCGGGGGCGGACTACATCTGCACGCAGTTGTTCTTCGATAACCACGACTTCTACGATTTCCGTGCCCGCTGCCGCCTGGCGGGTATCCATGTGCCGATCATCGCAGGCATCATGCCCATCACCAGCGCCTCCGGCATGCGCCGCATGGCCGAACTGGCCGCCGGAGCCCGTTATCCGGCCAAGCTTCTCCGCGCCATCCAGCGCTGCGGCAATGACGAAGACGCCGTGCAAAAGGTGGGCATTCATTACGCCACCGAGCAGTGCCTCGACCTCCTCGACCACGGCGTGGACGGTATCCATTTTTACACACTGAACAAATCCCACGCCACCCGCGAGATCTACGCCAGCCTGGGCATTCATGACTCCGCAGCCGTGCGAAAGGCCTCATAACCATGAGTCGGGAGAACGCGCCACTAATCGCCGCCATCGAGGCCGGCGGGACCAAGTTTGTCTGTGCCGTGGGCACCGGCCCGGACGACCTGCGGGACATCGTGCGCATCCCCACCACCACGCCCGAAGAGACGCTCGGGGAGGTCTGCCGCTATCTCACGACGGCGAGATCGAAGCACGGGCCGTTTAAATCCATCGGTGTGGGTTCCTTTGGCCCGGTGGACCTCAATCCGGACAGCGAGACCTACGGCTACATTACCACCACGCCAAAGCCTGGCTGGCAGTATGTGGACGTCGTGAACATGCTGAAGACTCGCTACCATGTACCGGTGGCTTTTGACACGGATGTGAATGCCGCCGTGCTCGGCGAATACCTTTGGGGAGCAGGGAAGGGCATTGATCCTCTCGTTTACATCACCGTGGGCACGGGTGTGGGCGGCGGGGTGCTCGTGCATGGGCAGCTTTTGCACGGTCTGCTGCATCCCGAGATCGGTCATCTCATGGTGCCGCCGCCGCAGAACTCCAAAGCTGTGCAGGCCATCTGCCACTGCCCGTTTCACAAGAGTTGCGTCGAGGGTTACGTCAGCGGCACCGCCTTGGCCGTGCGCTGGGGGGTGCGGGCGGACGCCCTACCTGATGATCACCCAGCGTGGGAAGAGACGGCCGATGTCATGGCCCATGCTTTGTGCAATATCACGCTCACCCTTTGCGCCCGCCGCATCATCCTCGGCGGCGGTGTGATGGAGCAGCCACATATCCTGCCGCTTGTCCGGGGAAAGTTCGCCAAAGTGATGAACGGCTACCTCCGCGTGCCGCAGATGTCGCGGGAGCTGGATGACTTCATCGTTGC
>JBEIGR010000412.1:0-5437 GCA_040381795.1 Verrucomicrobiaceae bacterium
AGGGCAAACTCCGCACCTACCTGCTCACGGCGCTGAATCATCACCTCGCCAATGTGTGGCGGGACCGCAAAACACAGCGCCCCGATCGTCCTCCCCGATCTGTGCACGCCGGACGATGAATTCGACCGCGAGTGGGCGCTTTCGCTGCTCGACAACGTGATGAAGGAACTCCGTGCCGACTACACCGCGCAGGGCAAAAGCGAGCTATTTGAGATCATCAGCCCTGCCGTCTCCATGACCGATGGTCAGAGCGATGCCGCCGCCATGGGCGAAAGGCTCGGCATGAATGCCGGCGCTGTCCGCGTGGCCCTCCACCGCATGAAGCTCCGCTACCGCAACCTCCTCTTCCGCTAGGTCGCCGCCACCGTGGAGACGGAGGATCAGGTGGAAGGCGAGATTCGGAGCATGATTTCGATGCTGCGGAGGAAATAGCGCAGAGCAAAGGGCAAAGGGCGAAGAGTCCAAGCCGCGGCCTCCGCCACCTCATCCTACTCGTCCTCGATTCCTCCGCTCCGCCATCTCTAAAACTTCCAAACGACCTTCAAACTCACTTCACCATGCTCGCACCTCGTTTCTACTCGCCACGCTCTTTGATCGAGGACGAGTTCGAGTAGGAGGACGAGGACGATTTTCTGAACTCTTCGCCCTTTGCCCTTTGCTTTCCGCCAATGCCCGACGACTCCGATCTCGCCGCCAACCTCCTCGAAGCCGCTCTTTTCGGCTCCGAGGAACTGATTGATCAGGCGACGGTCGATCTGAGTGTCGAGCTGCCGTTGATTGAAGGTCACAAGTTGCTGCGACTGCTCGGCGAGGGCGGTTTTGGCATGGTGTATGAGGCGGAGCAACGGGTACCGATCCGGCGACGCGTGGCGCTGGAGCGCCTCCGAAAACGGCGATCACCTCGTGCTCGGCATCGAAGGCGGGATCATTCATCTCTTCGATACCGCCTCGCTGGAGCCGCAGATCATTCGTGCGCCCATTCCGGCCCCTTTTATCGCCCTGAGCATCGATGCCACCGGCAGCCGCATCGCCGCCGCGTGGCGGAATGGCGAGGTGTGGCTGCACCAGAGCGATGGCACCACCAGCACCTACATGGGCGAGGCAGTGCTGAATCTGCATTTCCTGCCTGAAAGCCCGCTCTTGCTTATCCAAGGCCCGCAAAGCCTCACGACCTGGGATTACAAAACTGGCGGGCCCGCGAAAAGCATCCCGCTGACCACCCCAATGAAGGCCGTGCTGACTTTGCAAAACGGCCACGCCTTGCTCCAGCCCACGTTTGGCGATCCGGTAATCCAAAAGCTCGCTCAAACGATGGAACTGCCTGGCGTGGAAGGTCGCGTGAGCTTTGCCACGGCGCAAAGCGGCCGCCTCTTCGCTCTCGCGGACATGGAGAACCACGTCATCGAATGGCTCGCCATCCACGACGGCTCCCGCAGCATCGAAACAATGCCTCACACGCGAGAATGGCTCAGTGTGACCCGCAGCCGCACCGCAGGCGTGTGGATGGCCGTCGATCGCGATGGCTGGGTTTGCGAGTTTTTCGCGCAAAACGAGCCGATCGAGCGCTGGCGAGCCCATGACGGCACGATCCGCCTCGCCAGCATCAACGCCGCTGGTGATCGCGTGCTCTTTGATACCATCGCGAGTCCCGAAGTGATGCTCATCGAGCGAAAAGGCACCCCACAGGCCAAAAACTGGGGCAAGCCGAGTTGCCTCGCCCTTTCGCCGGATGGCAAAACCACCGCGCTCGGCTTTCCCGCCGGTCATATCGCCGTCTTCGACCTCGAAAGCAGTCGCGAAATCGCCAAACGAGACTGGCATCGCGGCCCCGTGACCGCCGTGACTTTCGTGGACGATCAGCGCCTCGCCCTCGCCGCCGCCGGCCAGCTCCGCGTGTGGCATTGGAGCAGCGATACGGCCACGCCCGCTCCCATCGACTTCCCCGGCACGCTGAAGGCTCTCGCTCCCGATGCCAGCGGCCAGCGCCTTGCCGCCGCGAGCAGCGATTCACTGCACCTCATCGACATCGCGACCGGCTTGCGCATCGCCTCTCAACTCGCGGTGCCCGAGGACGTCACCACCTTGATCTGGGACGAGTGCCTGCATGCCTTCAGCGTCCAAAGCGAGACCAAGGTCCTGCAAGCGCCGCCATTGAAATCCGAGCTCACCCCCGACCAAGTTGAAAGCCTCATCGGCATGAAAGTGGATGCGGAAGACCGCGTGGTGCGGCTGCGCAATGCCCTCACGCAAACTCGATGACATGCTTCTTGCCGTGCTCGTCGTGGGCGGGATTGAGGCTGCGCAGCTCAAACTCGGCTTTTTCGGCGGTGGCGCGGACGAGGACCCAGCCGTTCGGGCGGTCCTTGCCAAAGGTGTAGGCCACGGGTGGCAGGCTGAGCACGGGAAGGCCCGTTTCGGCGTGCTTGGAGAGGTTCCAGTTGTGGATGTGGCCGTGGATGAAGCCTTTCACTTTGTCGTGCGAGGCGAGGACTTTGAAAAGGGCATCGCTGTCCTGGAGGCAGGAGTTTTTCTTCTTCTCCTCCATGCTGGAGAGCATGGGATTGTGATGGGCGCAGACGAGGGTGGGCTTGTTTGGCAGGCCGCGGAGAGTGCGGTCGATCCAGCCGAGTTGGAGATCGCCGAGCAGGCCGGGAGTTTGATTCACGCTGTGGAGGGAATCGAGCAGCACCCAGTTCATCGTGGCGCTGGAGACGACGGAGACGTGCTTATCTGCCACGGGCACCTGGCGTTCCGCATTCGGCGGGCCGGGCGGGAGGACGGCGTTGATGAAATTTTGGCGGCTGTCGTGGTTGCCGAGGGTGCAGTGGACCTGGATGGAGTTGCCGGTGAGGGGCTCCATGAGCCGGGTAAAGGTGGCGTAGTCCTCCGTCTTGCCGTCGAGCAGGGCGCAGTCGCCATTCACGATGACGCCAAAGGGCTTCTGGCCGATTTTGAGCACCTGATTGATGCAGCGGGTGAGATTCTCCGCCATGCAAACCTCGCGGGAGATGGCTTTTTCATCCTCGGCGATGTGCGGATCGGAAAACAGCACCCAGAGCTGCTCGGGAAGCTCGGCGGCAGGCAGTTTCGCGGCGAGGGTGGCGAATCCGGCGGCGGTGGCCTGCTGCATCCAGCGGCGGCGGGAGGTGGTGGGAAGGGTGATGGGCATGACAGCTGAAAAAACGCGATGAGAGGCGGGGTTACTTGCGGCTCAGCTTGCGAAACATCCAGGCACCGATGCCGAGGAAGAGCACATTCGGCAGCCACATGAGCAGGTGAGGCATGGCACCGGGCTTTTCTCCGAGCGCCTCGGCGAGGATGATGAAGCTCATGTAGGCCAACGCCGTGGCGATGCCGATGACGAAGCCCATGGAGGTCTCGCGACGCTGCGCGGTGATGCCCAGCGGGATGCCCACGAGGGCAAAGGTGATGGAGGCGAGCGAGAAACTGTAGCGCTTATTCAGCTCGGTGTTGGATAGCGACTTCTGCACGGGCGTGAGTTCGGCCCCGGTGAAGCAGTCTTTGCCGGTGCTCACCTCCTGCGAGAGGGCGGGGGTGGATTTCATGCTGGCATTGATGCGCACGGTGTCCTCCTGGAGCTTCGCCAGCGAGAAGGAGAGCCATTTGCTGCCGAAACCCAGGGCCTGCGTCTTATCGCCCGCGCCGCTACCTGCCTGCTCGAGGTGCTCATCACGGAGATTGAGCATGAAATCGAGGGAGCCGGGCTTTGCATGCAATGTGGCATCGGTGGCGCGGATGTAGGCAGTGGTGGCACCGCTGATCTGCATGATGTGCAGGTCCTTCAGCTCGGTGCCGTTGCGCTTGCCGGTGTAGATGCGGTAGCCGGGCATCTTGTCGAGTACCTGGCCCTCCTGGAAGAGCGTCTCGGGATTATCCGCCACGACGCGGTAAAAAAGGCGCTTCATGCGGTCCTTGGCCGCTGGAGCCAGATCGACATTCACATAAAAACACACCGCAGTGAGCAGCACGGCCATTCCAAACACCGGCAGGCAGATGCGCGGCATGGACATTCCGGTCATGCGCAGGGAGACGAGTTCGTTGTCCGCCGAGAGGCGTCCAAACACGAGCAGGATGCCGGTGAGGAAGGCCCATGGGATGGTGTAAATCAGCGAGAAGGGAATCACCAGCGCCACAAACTCCAGCACGACGGAGATGGGCAGCTCGGTATTGCCCAGCAGCTCGTCGAGCTTCTTGTACACATTCCCGAGCACCATCACGCCGCTGAGCAGCGCCACGCCGATCAGCGTCGCCATGCCGATCTGGCGGGCGAGGTAGCGGTCAAAGATGCGGAGAAACATGCACGCACGCTTTAGACTGGATTCGTCGTGGAGGAACTCGAAATTTCGCCTCACTTAGCGCCATGCCTGAAGAAGCTGCTCCTTTGCCCCCTGAACCGCCGGATGACCTCGCGGAAGGCTTTTTGCAGTTTCTCGATGCGGAGCGCCGCAGCTCTCCTCGCACGCTGGAGCTTTACGAAACGGCTCTGCGGCAGTTTCGGCAATGGCGCAGGCCGTTCAAAGGCTGGGATCAGCTCACCTCCGATGACTTCCGTGCCTTTCTTTTCGATTTGATGAAGCAGGAGCGTGCCCGCACCACCATCCGGCTGCAATTCGCGGCGCTGCGCAGCTTTTTCAAATGGCTCACCCGCCGCCGTGGCTGGAAGCACAATCCGCTCATGGATGTGATGCTCCCCAAAATGGAGAAAAAGCTGCCGGTGGTCTTCACCGTGACCCAAATCGACGATCTCCTCTCCTTGCCGCTCAAAACGCCCAAGGATAAGCAAGCACCCATCTGGGGACCGCAGCGCGACGCCGCCATCCTCGAGCTGTTTTACTCGACCGGCATGCGCTTGAGCGAACTCGTCGGGCTCAATGTGGAGGACATTGATGTCATCGGCGAAGTCGCCCGCGTCTTTGGCAAAGGTCGCAAAGAGCGCCTCTGCCCGCTCGGCAGGCCCGCTCTGGAGGCCATCCAGCGTTATCGGCATCAGGCGGGCGTGCAGAGCGGCCCTCTCTTTCTCAGCAAGGTGCGCCGCCGCATGACCCGGGTGGCCGTGGCGGATGTGGTGGGTAAATACTGGCGACTCTCCGGCCTCGCCGTCCACATGACGCCGCATAAATTCCGCCACAGCTTCGCCACCCATCTTTTAAACAACGGCGCCGATCTCCGCAGCGTGCAAAGCCTCCTCGGCCACGCCAGCCTCTCCACCACGCAGATTTACACCCACGTCTCCACCCAGCGAATGAAAGAGGTCTATGACCTCGCGCATCCGCGGGCGTAAACATTTTGGCCTATGTTTGACCGCTGGCTCCCACCCTCCCAAGACCATCTCCCGCTCACTTGGTGGCGGCAGCACCCTGTTTACCTCGCCGCCATCCTCGCACTTGTGGCCCTGGCGAGCATGATCCTCACCGCC
>JBEIGR010000413.1:0-5425 GCA_040381795.1 Verrucomicrobiaceae bacterium
ACCTCTCCCCCGACTACCGCTTTCTCACCATCCCCGCCGATGCGGATGACGACAAATTCGCCGACTGCGCCATCGCCGCCCATGCCGATTACGTCATCACCGAGGACCGGCATTTCCGCTCCCTTGCAGGTGCAGGCTACAAACCCCAGCCCATCACGCCAGAGGCATTCATCGCCCAGCATCTCGGGGGCCAGGGCACGCTCTAGCAAAGAAAGCCATCCGAGCCCGCGCTTCGTCATTCCCTCATGATCTCCCTCCTTCTCATCGACGATCACTTTGTCGTCCGCAGCGGCCTTGTGGCCTCGCTGGAGCTTGAGGACGACCTGAAAGTCGTCGGCGAGGCGGATCGGGGCGAGGACGCTTCGCGGCTTTTTGCCCAAACCAAGCCCGATGTCGTGCTCATGGACATCCAACTGCCCGGAATCAGTGGCATCGACGCCACCGCCGCGCTGCTGCGCGAGCATCCCACCGCCCGCGTGCTCATTTTCTCCACCTTCGCCCGCGACGACGAAATCCACACCGCGCTGAAAGCCGGAGCCCTCGGCTACCTGCAAAAATCCTCCTCCCGCGACGCCCTGCTCGCCGCCATCCGCACGGTCGCCCGCAGCGAGCGCAGTTTGCCCGCCGACCTCGAAAAGCGCCTCCAGGACCGCCTCTCCGAGCCCGAGATCACACCCCGCGAACGCGAGATCCTCACCCTCGTCACCCGAGGCAACGCCAACAAAGAAATCGCCGCCACCCTCGGCATCTCCGAAGACACCGTGAAGCAGCACGTCAGCCGCATCCTCATGAAACTCAAAGTCAACGACCGCGCCCAAGCCACGGCGGAGGCCATCCGGCGTGGATTGGTGAGTGTGTAGCCCGCCTTTCTCGCACATAGCCCGCTGCTCCCTCCAACGTGTTTGCCGCCAAGGGGCGGAGGAGCAGAGAACGCAGAGATGAAAACAGAAGGAAATCTTGGCGTCCTCTGCCTCTTTGCCCCTCCGCGGCAAAAACGACCGTGAGAAATGCAGGTGTAGCAGGTCTGGGACGTCACCTTGTATTGGGCCAGTGCATGGTTTTGGGGGAGAATTTTGAGAAAAAGCCGATCGAAAAGGTTGTGATGGATTGATAATTTTTAGAATTTCTGTATCTTTAACGACTAACTCATCATTCTCACGCCCTCTTTGGCCCATGTCTGCTTTTCCCGCCTATCCACCTCCTCTAGCTCCTGCGACTCCTGATCTGGCTTCGCAATTGCAAGGGATGCTGGAGGATTTGCGCCGGACCCGGGAATCGGTTTTGGGGCAGATGGACGCACAGATCGCCCGGGCCAGTGGCCTTTTGAAGGCCATTCACAGTGTTCCCGCGCCCCAGCCTGCCCTCCCGCCGCTTCATCCGCCAGCGATGGAGATCATGCAGGCCCCGCCGAAGCTCACGAGCGTGGTTTTGGCCTCGCATGAACCAGCTAGCATCGATCCCCAACTCGAGCAGGCCACGCTGGCCGAGCTGAACGAAGCGCTCTCCCTGGCCTTCACTGAGATCGCAGGGCGCGGTGGCATGCTGGGGCGTTAATTCCAATTCGGTACGTTCTCTGACGAGCTAGCCGAAAAGAACGAAAGAAACCGAAAAAAGGAGCCAGACACTACATGTCTCCGTCTTTTTCGGCCTTTTTCGTTTCTTTCGGCTACCACCTTTTGGAACCAACCAAAGTAGATTTAAGGAGCGTCCCGTGCCTCGGCGATCTTGGCTGCCGAGGTGCGGAAAAGCACCGCGATGGAGAAGGTGACGACGGTGCCAAAGAGAATGCGCCAGGGGAACTCGATCACCGGCATCCAGGAAGGCCGAGCCATGCCAAAACCGGCCTGCTCGCTGCCCAAGTCCAGCGTTTTCGCCAGATCGATGTCCAGCCCGCTGAGGTAACCGACGACGATAAAGCCGGCGAGCATGGCGAGGGCATTGCCACGATCATTGCCACGGTTTTTCGTGAACAGGCCAACCATGAAGACGCCGAGCAGGGAGCCATAGGTGTAGCCAAAAATGCCGAGAATGATGGGAATGATGCGCAGCGAAGGATTGTG
Source organism: Verrucomicrobiaceae bacterium (assembly GCA_040381795.1). Lineage (GTDB taxonomy): Bacteria > Verrucomicrobiota > Verrucomicrobiia > Verrucomicrobiales > Verrucomicrobiaceae > Prosthecobacter. Next base: position 2,061 of record JBEIGR010000413.1, read on the forward strand.
CGCTTTGACCCAGGCCGTGCCGAGGGCCACGGAGATGAGGAGAAAGGCAAACAGCACCGTGCCGAGCCGCAGCACGCGGACCTTGCCCGCATCCGTGGCAGGCTCACCAAACCAGCGGAAGTGGAAGTCACGCACGTAGCTGGTAGCCAGTGAGTTGAGCGCCGTGCTGAGAGATCCCATCGCCGTGGCGAGCACGCCGGCCACCACCAGGCCGCGCAGGCCCACAGGCATCGAGGTGAGGATGAAGAAGGGGAAAACCTGGCTGCTATCTGCCGCGCCTTTGGCGTTCTTCGGCAGGGAAAGCTCCGGGTGTTGTTGGTAGAAGACGAAAAGCAGGATGCCGATGCTCAGCACCATGAAATTCACCGGTATGTCCGCCACGCCGGAGAGGATGGTGGCACGGGCGCTCTGGCTCTTGTTTTTGGCGGTCAGCATGCGCTGTACCATGTCCTGATCCGTGCCGTGTGTGGCCAGGGTGACAAAGGTGGACCCGAGAAAGGCCGCCCACATGGTGTACTCCGTCTCCAGGATGCCCTTGATCCAGGCCCAGGCCCCCGTCTCACCTTCGGCCGGTGCGCCCCAGTCGATCACGGCAGGTTCCTGCATCACGCCGCGCAGGGCGTCCCAGCCACCCGTCTGTGAAAGTAGGTGCCAAAGGCTGAAACCCAGGGCGGAAAAGAGGATCACCACCTGGATCACATCCGTCCAGATCACCGCCCGAATGCCTCCCACCGCCGTATAGAGCGAGGTGAGCACCGTGATGCCCACGAGCGCCACGGCGTAGAGCCAGAATTCCTGCATCGGCGTCGTCGCCGGATCGACGAAGACCTTCCATCCCAGCACCAGCAGCACGGTGGGCACCCACAGGCGGGAACCGCTCGCCAGCAGTCGGGTGACCAAAAACACCGCCGAGGAGATGCGCCGCGTGCGCGGGCCAAAGCGGATCTCAAGAAACTCATACACGCTCACCACATTGTAGCGGTAATAGGCCGGGATGAAGAAAGCGCTCACCACCAGACGTGCCAGCAGGTAGCCCGCCATGAGCTGGATGTAGGTGTAATTGCGCAGCGCATAGCCTTCGCCCGGCGCCCCGAAAAAGGTGCCCGCGCTGATTTCCGCCGCCAGGATGGAAGCCAGCACCGCCCACCACGCGATCTGGCGATCCCCAAGCGTGAAGCCTTCTACGCTGCCGCTCTTGCTGCGCTGCGAAAGGCCGATGCCCATGATGAGGCCGAAGTAGGCAAGGAGGACGAGGGCGTCGATGAAAAACGAGGTCATGCAGCTCGCAGCCTATCGTGAGACTCCACGGCGCGGCAATGACGAATTCAACTTCCTGCGGGATGCAGCGTGAGACCGCAGCGAATAGACGATAGGAGCGGCGCGGTGCTCCCGATCTACATGATTCCAATTCTCACGCCGCCAGCTCCGCCAGCAGCGCTTGATTCAGCCGCACGCCAGCCTCGAAGTTCTCGATGGGGAAGTTCTCGTTCGGGGCATGCGCCTGGCAATCCGGCAGAGCAAGGCCGAGCAGGAGCGTATCAGCGCCGAGCACGTCTTTGAAGGCCTGCACGATGGGGATGCTGCCGCCTTCGCGGATAAGGGCGAGGTTTTGACCGGGGAAAGCCTTTTTCAAGGCCCGCTGCGCCGCCTGACCGAGGGTGGAATGAGGGTCCATCAGGTAGGGCATGCCGGTATGACCGGGCACGATCTCAAGCCGCACGCCCGGCGGTGTGTGCGCCTTCAAATGCTCGGAAACAAGAGTGAGGATGCGGTCGGGGTGTTGATCTGGCACGAGACGGCAGGAGAGTTTCACAAAGGCTTCGCGACCGATGACCGTCTTCGAGCCTTCGCCTTGGTAACCACCGCCGATGCCATTCACCTCAATGGTGGGGCGTGCCCAGCGGCGTTCCCGCTCGGTGTAACCCGGCTCGCCAAAGAGGGAAGGGGAGCCGGTGAGCTCCAGCATCTCTGCATCGCCATTGCCGAGGGCGGCCCAGGCCTCGCGTTCCCAGTTTTGAATGTCGCGCACACCGTCGTAAAAGCCCTTCACCGCCACGCGACCCTCCGCGTCATGCAGCGTGGCCGTTAGGCGGGCCACGGCGGTCACGGGATTGGCAATCGCTCCGCCGAAAATGCCGCTGTGAAGATCAATCGAAGGTCCGTGAACCCTTGCTTCGAGGCAGGCGATGCCGCGCAAACCGTAAGTGAAGGTGCCGATGCCGGGCGCGACCATGCCAGTATCGGAAATGGCCACGAGATCGCACTTCAGCTCCGCCGCATGCTGCTGAAGGAAAGGCTTCAAATTCGGGCTGCCGATCTCCTCCTCACCTTCAAACACCACGGTGAGGTTCACTGGTAGGTCAGCGTGCTTTGCGAGCGTTTCGGCGAGCCCCTGCACATGCGCCATGAGCTGGCCTTTGTTGTCCGTGGCACCCCGGCAGTAGATGCGGCCCTCACGGATGGTCGGCTCAAAGGCGGGGGATTTCCATTCATGCAACGGTTCCGCCGGCTGCACGTCGTAGTGACCGTAAAGCAGCACCGTGCGGCGACCAGCCACATGCTTGTTCTTTGCCAGCAGCACCGGATGGCCCGGCGTCTCGTGAAGGTCCGCCGTGAGGCCCATGCCGCGCAGCTTGGCTTGCAGCCATTCCGCGCAGGCACGCACATCGCCACGGCGGGTGGAATCAGTCGAAACGGAGGGGAAACGCAGGCAGGTGAGGAGGTCGTCGAGGCCGGGGGGATTCATGTGGCCACGCTAAAAGTTGCCGCGAGGCTGTGCAACTGGAGCCTTGAATCCAGTTGCACTGGAACTCGAAAACCCGGAAGAATGCCGCGCCTTTTCCGAAGCCCATGCGTTACTTCTCCACCCGCGGCCAGACGCCGCTGCACACCTTCTCCGAAGCCGTCGAAGCCGGTCTCGCCCCCGATGGCGGCCTGTTTTTGCCGGAAAGCCTGCCCAGCATCGCCGGGAAGCTCGCGGAGTGGTCCACGCTCACCTACCCGCAGCTCGCCGCCGAGTTCTTCACGCTCTTCGCCCCCGAAATTCCGAACGAAGAATGGCACCAACTCACCGCCGAGGCCTACCGCCGCTTTGAATCGCCCGACGTGGCCCCGCTGAACAAGATCACCGACAAGACCTACATCCTCGAACTCTTCCACGGCCCCACGCTCGCTTTCAAAGACTTCGCGCTGCAACTCCTCGGCCTGCTCTACAAACGCCAGACCAGGCTCAGCGGCAAAAAGCTCTGCGTGCTCGGCGCCACCTCCGGCGATACCGGCAGCGCCGCCATCCACGGCTGCATGGGCCAGGACGGCATCCAAATCTTCATCCTCTACCCCAACGGCCGCGTCTCGCCGCTGCAAGA
>JBEIGR010000414.1:0-5417 GCA_040381795.1 Verrucomicrobiaceae bacterium
CGTCATGGGCACTCAGATAGAAAATGCCGATTGGACGGCTCCCGCTCACTTGAAGTCAGTCTTTGGCGCTTTGCAGCGCTGCCTCGATTTCAACACCAAGAACATCGACGCGTCGCTGGTGCATCTGCACACCTGGTACTCCCACTTTGGCGGCATCCTCGCGAAGCTGAACTACGGCGTGCCCATGGTGCTCACCGTGCATTCGCTGGAACCGCTGCGCCCATGGAAACGGGAACAGCTTGGCGGTGGCTACGATTTCACCGTCTGGCTGGAGGCCACGGCATTGAAAATGGCCGATGCCGTCATCGCGGTGAGCGAGGAGACCAAGGTGGACCTGCTTCGCTTGTTTGATCTTGATCCGCACAAGATTCATGTCATCCACAACGGCATCGACCTTGATGAATACCATCGCGTGGACGCTCCAGACGTGCTGCAAAAGCACGGCGTCGATACGGCGAAGCCTTATGTGCTCTTCGTGGGCCGCATCACGCGGCAAAAAGGCATCATTCATCTCGTGCGTGCCATTGAGCACCTCGATCCCGAGATTCAGGTCGTGCTTTGCGCCGGGGCACCGGATACGCCGGAGATCAAATCGGAGATGGAGGCGGCGGTGGCTGCCGTCAGTGCGAAGCGCCCAGGGATCGTCTGGATTCAGGCCATGCTGCCGGTGCAGGAAAAGATCGCCATGTATTCGCACGCCTCCGTCTTCTGCTGCCCGTCAATCTACGAACCCTTCGGCATCATCAATCTCGAAGCCATGGCCTGCGAGACCGCCGTCGTTGCCAGCGCCGTCGGTGGCATCAAAGAAGTCGTCGTGCACGGCGAGACCGGTCTATTGATCCCGCTAGAGCAGCAAACGGAAAGCCCCTTTGAAGCGCTTCATCCTGAAAAGTATGCTCAAGACCTCGCCAAGGGCATCAACGAGCTCATGCGCGATGAACCCAAACGCCAAGCCATGGCTCTCGCCGGTCGTCAGCGTGCGGTCGATCACTTCAGTTGGAAGTCGATCGCCCGGAAGACGCTGGCGCTCTACAAGACGCTCGCCGTTTGATCGGGAAATCTTGATTCGTTCATTTCCAAATCGCTGCCGCCCATTTCGGGGAGGTCTGAAGACTTCCGCTACACAGCGGCTCCCACTACCCATGTAGCGGCAAACGTCAGTTTGCCGACCTGCATGTCACTTACTCAGGCTGAGTTCGGTATCTCTCGAATGAAAAAACGTCGACCGCAAAAACATGGAGCGCCGGAGGCCTGAAACCGGGCATTCTCTCCAAGGTGATAGGCTCCGATCCTCGGAAAGTGCTACTGGCGGACCTGCTATGGAAGCGCACAGTGATTTCGCAGGTGTGGCTGGCGGAGAAACTGGAGATGAAATCGGCGGCGAATCCCCCCTCACCGCCTCAGCGCGTTGATCAACTCCTCCAGTTTATTCACGACCATCTGCAACTGATTCTGATTGTAGTCAGGATCGACGTTCATCGCGATGCTGCCCACACTATTGCTGTTGGCACTCGTGCCTTGCACGGCGTTCGCCAGATCCACGCTAGTGGCACAGGCATCCACCAGCGCCTTCAGGCTGTTGAGCTGCTCCCGAATCGGCGCCGCGTCGATGGGCGTGTTTTCTTGGGGGATGGTAGGGTCGAACATAGACTTGGAGATTTGGAGTGGTGAGACTTGGAGGGCGGCTCCGCCGCCTGGCGGAAAGACTTGGAGACTGGGAGTGGTGAGACTTGGAGGCTGGGAGAGCGGCTCAGCCGCGAGTCTCAGAGTCCCCGCCTGCATCGCTGCGCGAAGCACTGCGGGCAGGTCCTCTTCTCAAAGTCTCCGAGTCTCCTCTTCTCAAAGCCTCCCAGTCTCCGCGCAGCGCTTCACCTCACGGTCCCACCGTGACCTTGACCACATTGCACCAGTCGCTGGTCGGGTGGCCGTTGTCCCAGAAGCGGGCGCGGTAGTCACGCACCTCGGCGGTGCTGGCCGCTAGTAGGTCGCGGTCGTCGATGAAGGGGCTGGAGTTGCTCTGGGTGAGTGCTTCCCAGGTGCCCGTGCTACGGCGACTTTCGATCACCACATACTCATGGCCGCGCTTGTAGAATTTCAGGCGCACATACTGGTTCGCATCGCCAGGGATCACCGTGGCGGTCAACTCGGGCGGGGGCACGTCACCGGGCGGCGGCGGCACCACCTCGCTGCCCACGATGCCCATGTCCAGGCCCATCGCCTCCGTGTAGCCCGGCAGGCCCTTGATCACCTGCACCAGGCCAAAGGTGCGAGCCAGCGCCCCGGGGAGAACCTCCGTCACCCCGACCGGCAGGGTGGGCAGCGTCGGCGCGTGAAGGCGGTGAAAGTGAAGGCCGTCCCGCCCGTGCCGGACTCCAGCACTTTCAGCGCCCCGGTCGCCGCCGGGCCGAACTCGCGCACCGCGCTGATCCAGTCGCCCAGCCCGTGGGCCAGGTACAAGTTGTCCGCCACGGCGTTGTTGATCTGCGCCGTGGTCAGGCCAAGCGTCGGCCCGTAGATGGGCAGCTTGGCCGCGAAGTTCGTATGCCATTCCGGCCGTTAAGCCAGAATGGGAGGGTAATAATTGGAGCGTGGCATGGTGTGTCGTTTGGTTTGGGTGTTGCGTGGGGCGGGAAACGACGGCGGAGCCGCCGGTCCCCAGAGGGCCCCGGAGTTCCAGGTCACGCCGCTGTTCCACAGCGCCATCAGCCCGGGCCTCCAGGTATGAAAAAGGGTTCCAAGGACGGTCCAGACCTTCTCCAGCACGCCGTCATCGTTCTCTGACGCGGCGTCACCGTTCTCTGACGCGGCGTCACCGTCCTCGGATGCGTCGCCATCGTTCTCTGACGCGGCGTCACCGTCCTCGGATGCGTCGCCATCGTTCTCTGACGCGTCATCACCGTCCTCGGATGCGTCGCCATCGTTCTCTGACACGCCGTCATCGTTCGCGGACGCGCCGCCATCGTCCTCGGAGGCGTCATCACCGTCCTCGGATGTGTCGCTACCGTTCTCGGATGCGGCGTCACCGTTCTCGGATGCGTCGCTACCGTCCTCGGATGCGCCGTCACCGTCCTCGGATGCGGCGTCATCGTCCTCGGATGCGCCGCCATCGTTCTCTGATGCGCCGTCATCGTTCTCTGATGCGCCGTCATCATTCTCCGGCGCGCCATCTGACCTCTGCCGCCTGCCCTCTGACTCCGAGAGCCAAAGCACGGGGAAGAGCAAACATCAGCATGGAAGGCATCGCGCATGGCCCCAGCATCCGCCCCAGCTCCGCCCGCCGCCACGCAAGCATCTTTGACACCGCATGGCACGCCTGATGCTGCTCACGCACCTAGCCTGCGGCGCAAACGGCGCACGAGCCGCTCCAGCACATACAACGCATTCATCCGCTTGCCGTTCGTCCACTTCACGATCGTGATGAGCGAAAGGCTTTTCGTGTCGTGATGCATGAAGTGCATTCTCTGCCGCGACATGCCGCAGCGGCGAGCCTGCTGCGCCTCTCTCTTGCCCTCCATGGCATCCACGGTGCGCATCAGCTTCAGCATCTCGTCATTGAGCGCCTCCGCGTCAATCTCCCCCTCCCAGCGCCGGACCTCCAGCACCTCGTCGTCCGCCGCTTTCGCCCCCGCGCTGTCCTCCGTCTGCTTCACCTCGTTGGCCTGCTTCTTCCCCGTGCCCGGCGGGTGCCCGGCGGAGGAAGGCAAGCGTTTCGCAGGCATGACCTCGTGGGGAAATTCGGACGTGAGATTACCAAACCTCGCCCCCGAACTAAAGAATTATTTATTTACGCCCATCGAAACTTTTATTCACAAACGGTACTTGCCAGCGCCCCGGTGGTCCGGGTTATACCAGCGCGGAAATTCAGGAAAATCATTCGGCCATTCCCATGAACACCTTCCGCCGCTTCTCCCGCCGTGCCTGGCTCCTCCATGGCTATCTGCTCGCCAGCATGATCCTCTGGCCCGTGCCCACCGTGCGCTCCTACTGGACTTGGGACACTACCACCAACGCCAAAGTGGAGATCGAGAACCCACCTGTGGGAGATTCGTGGTGGGAGGATGACAGCGATGGCGATGGCATGACGAATGGGCAGGAAGTGGCCTTCCTCTCCGATCCCTACAACCGGGATAGTGACCACGACGGCCTCACCGATACCGATGAGCGAGACATCACCCCTGCCATGCTCGGGGGAGTCATCACCACCGATCCCTGGAATTGGGATAGCAATGGCAATGGCCATTCCGATCATGATGAATACTGGGCTTGGCAGTCCGGACTCGCTTTAAATGTCAGCTACTACGGCCAGACGCCACCATCCGCTCTCCCTACTGATTATTACCGCGATCTCGACGGAGACGGCACCTTCAATCTTTGGGACTACGCCCCGACGGATAGCAGTGTCAGCTCGCCACCCGCTGATCCTGGCAGTGGCACCGGCACGCCTCCCGATCCATCTACCACGGACAGCGATGGTGACACTCATTATGACTCCTCCGACAGCCATCCCACCCTCAATTACCTCTGGGAGGACTGGAACTACAACGGCACCAATGACAGCCAGGAGCCGCCGCCCCCTTCCGACAGCGATGGGGACACTCATTACGACACCTCCGACAGCCATCCCTACAATCCCTCACTGTGGGAAGACTGGAACGGGAATGGCACCAATGACAGCCAGGATATCCCGCCGACCTATCCACCCGATCCAACCTCTCCTCCTGATCCCTATTATACAAATAGCGATGGAGACAGCGCCATGGACGCTAATGACAGCGATCCCACCAATCCCTCCCTCTGGGAAGACTGGAACCGCAACGGCATCAATGATTCCTTTGAGTCGCCTGATGCCGATGGAGATGGTGTCACCGATGCCGATGAATACACCGCCGGCACCAATCCCTATTTTCACGATAGCGATGGCGATGGTCTCTCCGATAGCGAGGAGCACACTGCCCAGACCAATCCGCTCCTCGTGGATACCGATGCCGATGGCCTTACCGACCACGAAGAAATCTTCATCTATCAGACGAACCCGCTCCTCTCCCGCACTCTTCCTGGCCAGCAGCAGATCGATTATTATCAGGTCAACCTCGCAGATACCGATCTCGATGGCATCCCTGATCTCGTCGAGGCTTGGTATGGCCGCGATCCCTCCAGCGATGCGGATGCCGTCTCCGATCTCGATGTGGACGGCCACTCGGACCTCGATGCCTACCTCGCTGGCTGGGCCTTCACCGTCTCTTTCAGCTCCTACGATCAGGACCGGGATGGCATCACCGATGCCCGTGAATCCTACTGGGGCTTTAATCCCTATGATCCCGATGACGCCACGCAGGATGCCGATCATGACGGCCTCCTCAACATCGAGGAAATCCGCCTCGGCCTCGATCCGCTCTCTGCCACCACCCACGGCACGC